>CAZXHQ010000185.1:0-7104 GCA_964640145.1 uncultured Rhodothermales bacterium
GGTTCTGGGTCACGTGCTTAGAGCATGCACTGAAAATCAATTGAGGTCCACGCACCGTGCGGTCTCCTATCGACGCGGCGCAGCCGGCTTGCAGCTTCGATCGTGCCGACCGCGTCCTTCCCGGTTCCGCGACCTTCCCTGACGCTCCGCCCGGCGCCGATCTGCGCACCATCGTTCCGATGCGGCGACAGGGCGTCAAAACAGGCCCTGGCCGCCTGCGCCCCCGCCGATGATGCGCTCCAAAGCCGATATCCGACATTCAATCGTGCACGGTACGGTGTGCCTATCACAAATGCGAATGTACGTGACGCCGTCAGACTTCCGTGGTAATGCGACCATCCGACGCTCGGATTCCCAGAGAACGTTCGGTCCGCGCACAACGGGGGCGCGGTCGCCTCGTTCAGGACTCCGACAGCGCGTCCTGACGGGCAGACGACAAGTGGAAATCCTTGTCGTTTCATCAGGTCCTCCTTACGTATTGGTTCCGTGTCACCTGCACCTGGGTTTCGCCGTCTCACCGGACCGCTGTCGGGTACACGGCGGCCTCTTTCGTATGCTTAAATACATACGGAAGTGTCGGTATACCCAACCGTTCCGCGCAGATAACCGGCACGTTACGGCCTGGCGCTCGGGTGAAAGAATAAGCGATTTTATCTCTATGGATTAGGGTCAAAAAGTCGCCCTAAATTCTGAGCGCAGTTTTTCTCGTTCGTGGCAACTTAGACTCGGCCAAACACCCGTGGTGTTCCCAGGTATGAGCGAGCAGAGACGGATAGGGATCTCATTTACACTTTTATTACGACCGGCTACGTGCAGGTAAATTTATCCGCTTTTGTAACTGACAGTATACGCACATATTCAAAAAATGTGTAGTTCTTGTTACATGGCTTGAGCCCTCTCGAGCACGCCTGCACGACCGAGCCGGACGGGAGCGAATATCAGGGAATCCCAGGCTCGGGGAATGGCACACTGCTCCGACCGTGTGCAATAAATAAAAACCCGCCCCTCTCATGCCGAGGGACGGGTTGCAACGAATAGGAAATGTCCGCGCAGAGGGGGACCCGGAGAACCGGTCACTCGTGCGCCTATTCAAGGCGATTGACGTGCGCTTCGAGCTCACTCTTGTAGTTGGCGGCTTTATTCTTGTGAATGATGCCTTTGGAAGCAAGGCGATCGAGCGTTTTCTTGACCTCCGGCAGAAGGGCTTCGGCTTTGCTCTTCTCCTCCATTTCGCGCAGCTTCTTCATCAGGGTCCGCATCCTCGTGCGGTGAACCCGGTTGCGGTCACGGCGTTTGGCATCCTGGCGGACGCGTTTGGCTGCTGACTTGTGTTGAGGCATACCTTTCTGCTTGAGCTGGTTGATGAAGTTCGATCGGACCCTCGGTGCACGACGACTAACAGCGTTAAGCTAGCCGCCTGCAAAAACACTATCAAGCTGTCGACGTACATTGGGTTCCCGCTCCTGGCGGCGGGGAATCCACCAATGCACCCTTTTGCGCGATGTTTTCATTTTTATCGGAGTTTACCCGTGACGTAGAGACGCCGTCCACGTTCATCGTGATGGATGCGGACGGCCTCGATCAGCCGAGGCATTACAAGGTGGTTCCTCGGAACGTACTCTTTCTCGCCGGCTCCGTGACGGCAGGCCTGGCGCTCGTGCTGCTTGCCGTCGTCGTGCTCACGCCCGTACGCGAGTTCATCCCGGGTTACGGCACGGCCGAGATGCGGCAGGATGCACGCCTGAACGTGTTGCGGGTTCAGGCCCTGCAGGATTCGCTGTCGGCGCAGCAGCGCTACCTGACGCAGCTCCGCCACTTGATGCTGGGCGAGGTCGATACTAGCATGATGGCGACGAGGGCGCCCGAGCCGACCAGCTCGGCTGAGGGCGCCGACGTCGCGCCCGAGTTCGAGTCGTCATCGGATTGGGCGGATCACCGGCAGCCCGCCATCCTCGTCGAACGCCTCGGCGCCACCGGAAGGATGCCGTTTCGGTTGACGGACGCTTCGCCGGCCCATCTTCCGAGCGTCGTTCTGCCTGCGCTCCCGCCCGTAGAGGGATTCGTGACGCGGGGGTTCGACGCAAGAACAGGGCATTACGCGGTGGACATCGCGGTGGATGCCGGCACCGTCGTCCGCTCCGTTGGAGACGGATACGTTGTGCTGGCTGACTGGACGCAGGAAGGTGGTTACGCTATCGCCGTGCAGCATGCAGACGGTTATCTTTCGGTCTACAAGCACAACGAACGACTCTACAAGCGCACCGGCGATCGGGTACGCGCTCGGGACGCCATCGCGGAAAGCGGGAATTCAGGCGAGATCACGACGGGGCCGCATCTTCACTTCGAGCTGTGGCACCATGGCCTCGCGCAGGATCCCGGTACGTATATCATAGGACTCTAGTGGCCCGTTGATGAATCGCGCAGCTCCCCGTTGCACTCCGCGCCGATCACTGCGGCGTAGGTTAGCAGTATCACTTTACAGAGGAAGTACGCCTCGTTCTCGGTTTGTCGCGCGCCTTGAACTGCACAGCTCCTCCGCCGGCCCTTTGTACATCGGTTTTCGACAGGCTTCTACATTTACGTATCATTAGAGAACTCCAACACGCGGCGCCGGATAATCCTCCAGGCGGCCGCTCGGGGGAGCAGGGGCGAGCCCGTCACACAGAGCGAAACCGAAGATGGCAATTTTTGGACGTAACGAGGAAGCATCCATGGCGAAACAAGCAAACGCCGCCGCCCCGGACCAGATCAACATGATAGGCAAGGGAACGACCCTTGACGGAACCCTCAAGGCCGAAAGCGACGTGCGGATCAGCGGGCGGGTGATCGGCACGCTCGAGATCAACGGAAAGGTGATCGTCGCCCAGGAAGGGGTCATCGAAGGCGAGATCAAAGCCTCCAACCTCGACGTTGCCGGCCGAATCGACGGCCAGATGGACGTCGAGGAACGAGTCGTCCTGAAGAGCTCGGCCAAGGTCGAGGGCGATATTCGAACGGGCCGACTGGTCGTCGAGGAAGGGGGCGTCTTTAACGGACAGTGCCGGATGGGAGATCGAACGGTGGATTCGAAGACGATCTTCTCGGCCGGTCCGAAGGATACGTCGGGGTCCAAGGATACGTCGGGTTCGAAGGATATGTCGGGTCCGAAGGATATGTCGGGTCCGAAGGGTACGTCGGGTCCGAAGGACAAACGAAGTGATAAGGCGCCCCGCGTCTCCGAAGGTACGTCGTAATGCCGGGCAAGGACGACGGCGATCGGGGCGGGCATCGCCGGGCGCTCAAGGAGGCGGGACCCTATCTGCTGCTCGGCCTCGAGCTCGGACTGACGATGATTATCTGGTCCGGCATCGGCTATGCGTTGGACCGATGGCTCGGCACGGTGCCCTGGCTCACCCTGGCAGGCGTCTTTATCGGGATGGCCTCGTTGTTCCTGCAGTTGGCTCGCGCGGCGAAGAAGAGCGGCGAAGAGGCGCGCCGGCAGAACGCGGAGAAATAGAGGATCCTGCCGATGAGCGACCGCACACTTCTTTCAATTTGAATTCACTGCATATTGGCCTTTAAATGGGGTCTTTCCAAGTAGCTTTACGTTTTTAAGGCCGCATATGGAAAGTGCGTGCTGCCTCGTCAGGCGATCCTGATGATTTCGATTGGAGACTCATGCTCGCTGACGGCCTCTGGCTGAGTATCGGACTCGGCGCCGCCCTCGGCGTCGCGTACGTAGCCGTCAGCTTCCTGTCGAACAAACGCGCGATGCGCAGCGGGCGCCATGCCCTGCTGATCGTAGTTGCTGCGATGACGGCGCGAATCCTGGTCGCCCTGACCGTACTGGTAGCTGTATTATTGCTGCTTCCCGTAGCGCCGACGGCGTTCCTGGGAAGTTTTTTTGTGATGTTTATCCTCGGTCTCGCCGTTGAGATCTGGTTCCTTCATTCCAGGGAGGCGCCGGAGCACGAGACCGATTTTAAATCGTGACTCCTACGTACAAGACATTGCCATTGTGAAGGTCACTTCGATCAGCCGTCAGCTTGCGGCGCTCCTTCTCATCGCCTGTGCGGCCGTCGCGACGCAACCTGCCCGCGCGGCAGCCGAGGGAGGCGAGCTCGACACGGTTGAGCACACGGCAGACGGCGTCTACATCGATTTTGCACCCTTCGGAGCACTCGAACTGCCCAGGATTTTCCTCCGGAATGACGCGGGAGGAGGCTGGCACCTCGATGCGTTCGCCTCGACGGCATCCGCGCTTCAGTCCGGCCGCTACGTCCTCGTTCATGAAGATGAGCTGGGGCACGTCGAGCAGGTAAGCGATCGAGAGGTGCTCGCCGAGATGATTGCCGGCCACGAGCACCTTCACAGCGAGGTCGAGGCGGCAGCGGGCGAGATCGTCATCGACTTCTCGATCACCAGGCATCTGGTCTTCGGAATTCTCGCGGCCCTGATCACGCTGCTGATCTTTGTCACGCTCGCGCGGCAGTATAAGCGCGGACAGGGCCGGCATTCTGCGCCGAAGGGCATCTTTCAGAACATGTTCGAATCGGCGATCGTCTTCGTCCGCGACGAGATCGCGCGGCCAAACCTCGGCCATAAGCACGCGAAGTTTCTACCCTTCTTGTTGACGGCATTCTTTTTTATTCTTTTCAGCAACATCCTGGGCCTCGTGCCCTTCGCCGGCGCCGCGACGTCGAACATCTCGATCACGCTGGTGCTGGCCGTCTTCACGTTCGTACTCGGCCAGGTCTACGCGTCGAAGGAGCACTGGCAGCATATCTTCTGGCCGCCGGGCGTTCCGTGGCCGATCAAGCTGCTTCTGGTGCCGGTCGAATTCGTCGGTCTGTTTACCAGACACGCGGCACTGGCCATCCGTTTGTTTGCCAACATGATGGCGGGCTCGCTGGTGATCCTGAGCTTGATCGGCTTGATTTTCACCATCAACATGCTCTTCGGCGGGGTCGTCGCTTCGTCGATTGCGCCGATCAGCATCCTGCTGACGCTCTTTATATCCATCGTCAAGTTGCTGGTCGCGTTCATACAGGCGTACGTGTTCACGATGTTGTCTGCTCTGTTTATCGGCATGGCCGTGGAGGAGCATCATGAGTTCGAAGGACCGACGCCGGAAGACGACGCACCGTATCACGACCTGACGCCGACCTTCACCGACGACGGTGAGACCGTGCGGGCCAGCACGGTTCGCTCGCACGCCCAGGCCGTGCCCGCCGGATAAATCGGGCACATCTCGTTCGCTAAAACCATCACGCACTCGAATTCTCGAGATAAAAACAGGGAGAATCACAATGGAGGCAACTGCATTAGCTTGGTTGGGAGCCGGACTTGGAGCCGGACTCGTCGCACTTGGGGCCGGACTCGGCATCGGCCGTCTTGCCGGACCGGCCATGGAAGGCTCGGCGCGCCAGCCTGAAGCGGCCGGCGAGATCCGTACTTCGATGATCATCGCGGCCGCTCTTATCGAGGGCGTGGCGCTGTTCGGTCTCGCCATCTGCATTCTGCTCGCGCTGAAGTAAGCACGGCGGCATTCCGCCCCCGGTGAGACGATCGTCGAGGTTTCGGGGGATCCGGATCGTCGATCCTGCGGCATAGTCAACATCCATCCGATCATGGACATTATTCTGGCGCAAAGCCTCCTGGAGCCGAACGCGGGGCTCATCTTCTACAAGACCCTCGTCTTCGGTCTTCTGCTATTCTTACTTTATAAGTTTGCATGGAAGCCGATCACGACGGCGCTGAGCGAACGTGAGGAGACCATCGATGCGTCGATCAAGCGCGCTGAGCGCGCGCTCGCGGAAGCACGGCAGATCCAGGAAGAAAATCAGAAGGCCCGGCGCGAGGCCGAGCAGGAGGCCCAGCGCGTCATGCGCGAGGCCCGCGAGGCCGCCGACCGCGCGCGATCCGAGGAGGTGGAGAAGACTCGGGCGGAGATCCGGCGGATGAAAGAGCAGGCCGAGGCCGAGATCGAACGCGAGAAGCAGAGTGCGCTGGACGAGCTCCGCGACGAGGTCGCCGAGCTTGCCATCCAGGCCGCCGAGAAGATCCTTCAGGAAAATCTCGATGCGGGCCGGCAGAGCAAACTGGTGGGTCGCTTTATCGAGGATCTTCCAAAGAACTGATGACGACGGATGATGCGTGCCGATGTCGGCCGGCGCAATCCGTCGAACCGTTGAACCGTCGAACCGTACACTGAAAACATGGTCGTAGCCCGCCGATACGCGCGAGCGCTTTACGAGCACGCGGAGCGCACGACGAAGACGGACGTCGTGGACGACGACATGGAACTGATCCGTCGGAGTCTGGATGATGCAGACGAGCTGGCGCGTTTCTTCCGCAGTCCGGTCATCTCCAGGGAGAAGAAGCGAGACGTCGTACGCGAGCTGTTTTCGCAGCGTATCGATCCTGTGACGCTTGAATTTCTGGAGATGCTCATCCGAAAAAAGCGGGAAGACGTCTTCCCGGAAATCGCGCAGGCGTATCGCAGCCTGCGGGACGAGCAGCTGGGCCTCGTCGAGGCCACGGCCCGCACGCCGCGCGAGCTTAGCGGGGCCGAGCAAGACGACATCGCGAAGGCCGTCGGGCGGCTGACGGGCAGAGAGGTGCGGTTGGCCGTGGTGACGGACGAGAGCCTGATCGGCGGGATCGTCATCCGGGTCGGCGATACGGTCTACGACGGGAGCGTCCGGCGCCAGCTCGAGATGCTTCGCGACAGGATGGAAGTCGGCTCCATATCATTGAACTAACGAGGTTCGCGGGGTCGTTCGCGTGCGATCACCCTGCAACCGGCAACGTGCAACCTGCAGCTGATATACTATGGCAACGTCGATTCGACCAGACGAAGTGACCTCGGTCCTCAGGCGAGAGCTTGGCGGTTTCGAGGCGAAGACCGATGTATACGAGGTCGGCACCGTCCTCCAGGTCGGTGACGGCATCGCTCGCCTTTACGGGCTCTCGAACGTCCAGGCCGGCGAACTGATCGAGTTTCCTGCCAGCGAAGCGACCGGCATGGTTCTCAACCTGGAGGAAGACAACGTCGGCGTGGTACTTTTTGCCGCCGTCGACGCGGTGGAGGAAGGCGACGAGGCGCGGCGTACGGAGCGGATC
>CAZXHQ010000186.1:0-7098 GCA_964640145.1 uncultured Rhodothermales bacterium
TTCATGTTCCTCGGGCCGACGGGCGTCGGCAAGACGGAGCTGGCCCGCGCGCTGGCCAACTTCCTCTTCGGCAGCGACCATGCGCTCATCCGCTTCGATATGTCGGAGTACATGGAGAAGCATTCGGTCTCGAAGCTGATCGGATCGCCTCCAGGCTATGTCGGCCACGAAGAAGGCGGGCAGCTCACCGAGAAGGTGCGGCGCAAGCCGTACTCGGTCGTGCTGCTCGACGAGATTGAGAAAGCCCATCAGGACGTCTTCAACATCCTGCTTCAGGTGCTCGACGACGGCATCCTGACGGACGGCCTCGGCCGCCGGGTGGACTTCCGCAATACGATCATCATCATGACGTCGAACATCGGTGCCCGAGACATTAAGAATCTCGGTAAAGGGATGGGTTTCTCCCAGTCGGATGAGACCTTTAACTACAGCACCATGAAGAGCACCGTCGAGGACGCGCTCAAGCGGGTCTTTAATCCGGAATTCCTCAACCGTATCGACGACGTCATCGTCTTCCACCCGCTCGAGAAGAAGCACATTTTCGAGATCATAGATATCATGGCCAATGAGCTCCTGAAGCGGGCGCAGGATCTCGGAATCGAGGTCGAACTCGGTAAATCGGCGAAAAGCTTTCTGGTTGAGAAAGGATTCGACGCCAAGTTCGGCGCGCGTCCGCTGCGGAGATCGATCCAGAAGTACGTCGAGGATCCGATGGCCGAGCAGATTCTCGGCGAAGACCTCGGCGACGGCGACACGATCGTCATCTCGCACAAGGACGGTTCGGAAAACGAGCTGAACTTCAAGGTGAAGAAGGGCAAGAAAGCCAAGCAGCAGGATGCGGACGGCGAGGCCAAGGCCGAGCCGACGAGTGAGCAGGATGCGGCGCCGGAAGCGCCGGAGTCTGACAAAGGAACGAAAGAAGAGGAAGAGCAGAAGGAAGCGGCGAAGGAATAGCCCCCTCCTCCTGCTCGGCCGTCAAGATACAGCCCCGTCCGGCGTTCCCAACCGGCGGGGCTGTTTTCGTGCGGGCGATCGCCGACGGCGGTTAACGCCGGCGCGCGTTCCGTCTCTCGGGAACGATCTGGCGCAGGATCAGAGCCAGCACCACGCCGGCCAGGAAGCCCCCGATGTGGGCGGCATAGGCCACGCCCCCGACCGTCTCTTGCGAGACCGCGACGGAGCCGAGACCGTTAAAGAATTGGAAGACGATCCACACGCCGATCGCGACCGCAGCCGGGATCGACACGAGATAATAGAAGAAGATGGCCTGCACTCTGTTTTTGGGAAACAGTACGATGTAGGCGCCGAGAACGCCTGAAATGGCGCCCGAGGCGCCGAGATTCGGTACCACGCTTTCTGGGCTCAGTGCGACCTGTGCGAGCGTGGCCGCCAGGCCGCAGACGAGGTAGAAACCTAGAAACGTACCTGCTCCGAAACGATGCTCCACGTTGTCCCCGAAAATCCACAAGTACAGCAGATTGCCGAAAAGATGCGCGAAGCCGCCGTGCATGAACATCGCGCTTAGGATCGTCAGGTAGATAGGTGACGGCCCCGGAGCCTGCGGAATCGTAACGGATCTTCCGCCTACGGACACTTCGGCGGACCCGGTCAGGTCCACGCCATTCACAATCTCGTGCGGGATGACGCTCCATCCATACGTAAAGCCCTGGTTCGCCCCGGCCTGCTGCAAGAGAAAGAACACGGCCAGATTCGCCGCGACGAGGATCCACGTTACGAATGCGGGGCCTGAGAGCTTGCGGTCGTCATCCCCGATGGGAAGCAGCATGCCTGACGTACGTTCGTTCGACGACGGACTGAGTACACTCTTTCGTAAGTCCGCTCACGAGCTATGAAGGTCGATGCGCACGCCGCCCGCGACCACACACGAGCCCGAAGGGCGGCTGGCGCCAGCAAATCGCCGTGCCAGGATGCGGAGCGCGAGGCAGGGGTACGCACAGCTTAGCGCATGCGCAGATTGGTGGTCCAAGATAGCGAAGGTCCGCTCGGACACCTCGGGCAGATAATATCGTTACGTTCGTTGCCGTGCCATCTACGAACACTCCGCAACCCGTCCGGCCGTGGTGATAGTCGATCGACGCCGTTAGATTGCGGCCGTCGCCTTGGACGCAAGACGGACGTTTCATATGCAAATAGTCGCCATCATAGGCGTAGGCCTGATAGGAGGCTCTCTGGGCCTCGCCTGGAAAAAGCGGTTGAACGACGTCGAGATCGTCGGTTTCGACGAGCCCGGCGTCCTCGAGCGGGCCCTGAAACGCGAAGCAATCGACCGCGGGGCCGCGACTGCGGCGCACGCGGTAGCGGATGCGGACGTCGTCGTACTCGCGGCGCCGATCCGTGTAATCCTCCGCCTTTTCCCGCAAGTCGCACCTCATCTAAAGCATGGTGCCGTGGTAACCGACGTAGGCTCGGTCAAGCGGCCCGTCGTCAAGGAGGCCGCGGCAACGCTCCCCGGCCATGTCACATTCGTCGGCGGACACCCCATGGCCGGCTCCGAGCGTCGCGGCATCGATCACGCCGATCCGCTCCTGTTCGAAAATGCGACCTACGTGCTCTGCCCCCCCGTCGAAACGACGGACGATGCCTTTGAATCGACACACGCACGCTTTATCGATCTCGTGAGGGCGACCGGGGCACGTCTCATCTTGCTTCCGCCCGAACGTCACGATCGGATTGCGGCGGTGGTAAGTCACCTGCCGCAGCTGCTGGCCGTGACGCTAATGGATCAGGCGACGTCCGAAAACGAATCCGACGACGCCTTTCTAACGCTCGCCGCCGGCGGCTTCCGCGACATGACGCGCATTGCGTCGTCACCGTTCGAGGTCTGGAGAGACATCCTCATCGCCAACAACGATCCGATCCTCGACGTGATGGCTGCCTTCGCCTCACGGCTCCAGTCGATTCGCCACCACGTAGCGGCCGAAAATCTGGACGTCCTCGAATCGACGTTCGAGTCGGCTCGTTCGGCTCGTGAGTCGATCCCTCGCGACACGAAAGGTTTTCTCCATCCTCTGTCGGACGTATACGTCTACGCGGAAGATCGGCCCGGCGAACTCCTTTCCATTACCCGCATTCTTCACGAGTCATCGCTGAACATAAAGGACATCGAGCTCTTGAAGATTCGAGAAGGTACCGGCGGCGCCTTCCGCATCGGTGAGCGGGACGACTCCACCGCCGATAAGGCCGCGCGCGCGCTTACCCGGGAAGGCTACACCGCGTATCGCCTGTGAGGATGGCGTTGCGGACGCCCACCTCGATTGCTTCCGGCGACGCTGGATACTATCATCCTGAACGTCGAATTCCTCCGTCCATGACTCGGAGGCGGCCCCCCGTTGCGGTGCCGGCACTACCGATCACGTATTCCTACGCGCTTTCCCTCCCACCGTGACTTCGATCGAGGCTGCCAAGCATACGCCGCTCCATCAGACGCACCTGGACCTCGGCGCCCGCATGACTCCGTTCGCCGGCTACGAGATGCCGGTCCAGTACGACGGCATTATCGAGGAACACCTCGCCGTCCGCCACGCGGCCGGGATTTTCGACGTTAGTCACATGGGTGAGATCGTGGTCCGGGGTCCGCACTCCGGCGATTTTGTCCAGCACCTCATCACCAACGACGTGAAACGTCTCTACGACGGACGCGCCCTCTATACCGTCATGTGCCGGGAGACCGGCGGGATTGTGGACGACCTCCTGGTCTACCGGTTGGCCGAGGATGAGTACCTCTTCGTCGTCAACGCAGCAAACCGGGAGAAAGACCTCGACTGGATGGTCCAGAATAACGCTGCCAAAGCCGAGATTGAGGACGTGTCCGACGACGTGGCCCTGATTGCGGTGCAGGGTCCGAACTCCATTGCCATCGTCGAACGGGCCATCGGCGAGGCACTGGAAGATTTAAGGTACTATCATTTTCGGTCGTCTCACCGCGGCCCGCTACGCGGATGCGCGGTGTCGATCGTCTCCCGCACCGGCTACACCGGTGAGACGGGGATCGAACTTTACTGCGATGCCGAGGCCGGCCCGCGTTTGTGGCAGGCCGTCATGACGGCAGGATCCGGTCACGGCCTGAAGCCGGCCGGTCTCGGCGCGCGCGATACGCTGCGCATCGAAGCCGGCTTCTGCCTGTACGGAAATGAACTTACGGAGGAGTCGGATCCACTCGAAGCCGGACTCGGCTGGCTCGTCAAGCTGGATGAGGACGATTTCATCGGCAAGCCCGCCCTTGCACGCAAGCAGTCGGAAGGCCTCCAGCGTCGGCTCATCGCGTTCGTGATGCAGGAGCGCGGCATTCCCCGTACGGGGTACGCCATCCTCGCGCCGAACGAATCGGAGATCGGCATCGTCACCAGCGGCACGCAATCGCCCGTCCTCCGGAAGGGAATCGGAATGGGCTACGTCGTTAACGACCCGGCGTTTACCGAGCCCCGCTCCGAGATCCGGATCTCCGTGCGCGGCCGTGCGATGCGGGCTGAAGTTCGCAAGCCACCGCTTCATACGTCGTGATCTCGTCGTCTTGACGGAGAATCACCATCTCCGTTGAAACAGATTGGCATGCCGCGCATTTAGCCCGCCGACCGTTGTCAGTCCACCGTCAAGCGCATGAAAACAGAGGTTTTTCTTACCAGCTCCATCGTATCCGAGGAGGACGTCAAGGACCGTACGGTTGTCGTAATCGACGTCTTACGGGCCTGCTCGACGATTACGAACGCCCTCAACAACGGAGCCCGTTCGATCGTCCCTGTTGCGGACATGGCTCAAGCCGGAAAGATCGCTTCGAATCTGGATCAGCAGAGCTATCTGCTCGGCGGCGAGCGCGGCGGCGTCAAGATCGAAGGCTACCACCTCGGCAACTCGCCGCTCGAGTACACTCCGAAAACCGTCCGGGGCCGTACCATCATCTTCAACACGACGAATGGAACGGTGGCCATAGATTCGGCGAGGGCGGCCGAGCATCTGTTGATCGGCTCGTTCTTGAATGCGGGGCGCGTGGTGGACTTTATCCGCGATGCCGGAAACGACCTCACGATCATCTGTGCGGGCTGGCGAAATCGCGTATCATTGGAGGACACCCTCTGCGCGGGCCTCATGCTGTACGACCTGTGGGAGGGCACCGAGCCCAAGTCGGTCTCGGACACGGCCCATATTGCGTTCTCGCAGTACGATCACGACCGCGAAAACTTTCGGGAAGCCTTGCTGCGGTGCAACCACGCGCAGTGGCTCGCCTCCCAGGGCCACGAGGACGACGTAGATTATTGCCTGCAACTCGACGCTTTGCCCGTACTTCCTTATTATCAGGACAGCCGGCTCGTGTTGTACGAGGATGACAGGACGCCGACCGCTTCCTGACATGCCTCGGACGAAGACGTGCGGCCCGGCACTGGAGTCGGGCGGTCGCTGCCTCTCAATGGTCGTCCTGATCACGCTCCTGCCGACGACGGCACCACCCGTCCGCCGTCTCGGATACAGCCCACCTACGTCGATTCGCAAATACGCTACCCTGTGAGTGCCCATGCATCGCCCTCCACCTCGTCTGCACGACCGCTGCACAACACAGGCATTGGCGGCGCAAGGCGCTCGACGAGCCGAGTGACGAGTCCCTAAGAGGCCGATGGAGCGCAGCGAAATAATGCGCCGTACTTTCTAGTACTGAGAACGTACGCCGCAGTGATCGGCGCGGAGCGCAATGCAGACGCGAGCTTGCACCGCGCCTGACGAGGGCGACCTGGCCGACGAGTGCAGCGAATAAATGCGGGAATTATCAACGCACCTCTAAGACTTCAACGTAGCTTGCACCATGGCTTCATCCACCGTTAAGAAGCGGCGGCGGCGGTCCTCCAGGGGCGACGGCTCGCTCGTATCCCGGGATCGAAAGCGGGAGGTACTCGGGCTCATCCTGATGGTTCTCGCCGTACTCGTCACTCTGGCACTCGTAACCTACAGCTCCACCGACGACGCGGTGGCCCAATCGTTTACGCTCGACGACGCATTCAATCCCGGTGAAAACCGTGCCTCGAATGCGCTCGGCCTCGTAGGCGCACTGATCGCGCGCGTCGTCGTCCACGACTTTCTCGGCTACACGTTTCTTCTGCTCACAGGCCTCCTGTTTGCCTGGGGATACGTTTTCTTCCGCCGGCGCGCCGCACGCTATCTTCCGCTCGTGAGCCTGCTCATGATCGTCGGCACCTTCAGTGTCGCCTGCCTGTTCGGCTGGATGACGCTCGTTTTCGAGGCGCAGCTCTCCCTGTGGAGCGGAGCCATCGGACTGGGTACGGCGGGATGGCTTCAGCAGGTCTTCGGCACGGCGGGATCGGTCATCCTGTTGCTTCTCACCGTCGCCGTCACGACGCTGCTGCTAATCGATCACGACATCCAGCGCTCGCTCGACCGCATCGAGGAGTGGACGGTCTCCGGTCGGGATGCCGCCAGAAACTGGCTCACCGCGCGGAAGGAACGCATGAAGGGAAGGCGGGCCGCGCGGCGAGGACGGGCCGAAGACCGGCGGGCCGGACGCGAAGCGGCCGGCAGGAGCGAGACGGAGCCTCCCTCCTCGGAGCCGCCTGAAGGCCGGGCAGGAGCCTCGACGACGGTTCCTCCTCCCGCGGCCGAGACGTCCGGCGACGGGACGTCGCGCACCATGAACGACCTCTTCCGGGAGAGGCCGCGCTCGCGCCCGGAGCCTCCGCACGAGACGTCCCGCTCGCTCACGCCGTCCTGGAACGAGCCTGAGCTTCACGTGCAGGAACGCATCGAGGAGGAGCGCGCGGATTCCGTCGAGCGCCGCACCGAGATTCCGGATGAGCGCCGCGCCCCACGCTATCGATTTCCATCGATCGAGCTGCTCGACGAACGGGACGTCAACACGGTGCCGGTCGATTACGAAGAGCTCGAAGAAAATAAGCGCATCCTGCTCGACAAGCTCGAGACCTACAACATCGAGATCAGCGGCATCAACGCGATCGTCGGCCCGACGGTGACGCTCTATGAGCTCGCCCCCGCGCCCGGCGTGAAGATCAGCCGTATCACGGCTCTGGAGGATGACCTGGCCATGGCCATGGCGGCCAGGGGCATTCGCATGATCGC
>CAZXHQ010000187.1:0-7069 GCA_964640145.1 uncultured Rhodothermales bacterium
TCATGCTCGAGCCGGGGATTTACTTCCCCGGGGAGACGGGTTGCCGGCTAGAGCACGGCCTCCTGGTCACCGACGACGGAGCCGAGGTGCTGACAGGGCACATCGAGAAATTGTAGGACGGCGGCCCTGGGCCGGTCCCTCGGCCGCCCCGGCTCCCGCTTGCTCGGCGGCGCACCCGGGCCGCTTCCTCAGCGTCTTTTCGGCCCGCTCCCGGCGTCCCGGGCGCGTACATACGGTACGGCAGTCGACGACTCTCCTCACCCCGTCAGCAGCACCGTCAAGCTTCGCGGCCCGTGCGCGCCGATGACGAGCGACTGCTCAATGTCGGCCGTCTTGGAGGGGCCCGCGATGAACGCGCCGAAGCCTTCGGCGGCCACGTCGAGACAGGCGTAGGCGGCATGCATATCGTCGACGATCTCGCTCGCGTCGATGACGAGAACTAGATGCTGGGCGAGATACGGAGCGGCCCGATGCCCCATCCTCGATTCGGGCACCCATACCGCTGCGTTCTCCGCCACGGCGAGCGTACCGCGGCAGACGAGCACGTCGAGGGACTCCGCCTCGTGACCGGCCAGATCGTCTAGAGCCCAGCCTTCCTCACGCGCGTTCACGCCGGCGACGGACGCCGCGTTCGGGTAGGCGGACGCTACGGCGCCTGCCACGCCGCCCTCCCCGACGCGCCGGAGCGTACCGGAGGCCGCCTCGACGGCGGCCTCGAACCGCTCGACGAGATCGCCGGAGGCGGGCGGTGGAGCGTCGATAGCGGGCAGCGGGGTCTCGGACGGTTTCCCGGCACGGACCGCTGCCAGAATGTCTTCTCGGCTGCGGCCTCTCTCCTGCACTCGGTCGCCTGACTCGTCGCTCATACGGCGCCCCGGTTGTTCCGGTGCCACTCTTCGAACGACTGCGCCGGCGCCTCCGGCAGCTCGCGCGCCCGGCCCCACATATTGTAGCGACCGTATTGCAGTCGACGTGGAAGGCGCCGGCGCAGCCACCGGACCGCACGTCCAGCCGTGCGATAGACGCGCGGACGGCCGACGACCCAGCCTGCCATCCTCATCACGGCGCGTTTGCCGAACGATAGATGCCCTTCCTGAGCGACGACCTGACGCCATTTATAGAGCTGCGCGGGGATGTCGATCTTCACTGGACAGACGTCGCCGCAGGAGCCGCAAAGCGTGGAGGCAAACGGAAGACTGGCAAACTTCTTCAGATCCAGGCCGGGCGTCAGGATCGAGCCGATTGGTCCGGACACGGTCGTACCGTAGCTGTGCCCGCCGCTCCGCCGGTAGACAGGGCAGGTATTCAGGCAGGCGCCGCAGCGGATGCACTTGAGCGAGCCGCGAAAGTTCTCGCGGGCCAGCTGGTCGGTCCGGCCGTTGTCGACGAGCACCACGTGCAGCTCGCGACCGGGCGCGGGCGCGTGGAAGTGCGACGTGTAGACGGTCACCGGCTGGCCCGTGGCGCTGCGTGCCAGCAGGCGCAGGAAGACGCCCAGATGCTCGGCCTTCGGGATCAGCTTCTCGATGCCCATGCTGGCGACGTGCACCGGCGCAAGATGGCAGCCCAGGTCCGCATTCCCTTCGTTCGTAACGACCACAAACCCGCCCGTCTCAGCGATGCCGAAGTTGACGCCCGTTACGGCCGCGTCGGCGGCGAGGAAGCGCGAGCGCAGGCTCTGCCGCATCGCCTCGGTCAGGTAGTTCGGATCCGTCGAACCGGCGTCCGTGCCGAGCTTCTCGTGAAACAGGGACCCTATTTCTTCTTTCTTGACGTGTATGGCCGGCGTGACGAGGTGACTGGGCGGCTCGCCCTTCAGCTGCACGATCCGCTCTCCGAGGTCCGTGTCGACCACCTCGATGCCGCGCGCTTCCAGGTACGGATTCAGTCCGCACTCTTCGGTAAGCATGGACTTGCTCTTGACCATGCGCTGCACCCCGTGCCGCTCGAGGATGCCGTGTACGATTTGGTTGTGCTCGCCCGAGTCGGCCGCCCAGTGCACGTGGACGCCGTTCGCCGCGGCCCGCTCTTCGAACGCGACGAGGTAGTCGTCCAGCTTCGAGAGCGTATGCTCCTTGATGCGCGACGCCATCTCGCGCAGCGCCTCCCACCCGTCGACGCTCGAGGCGGCCCGGTCGCGCTTCTCACGGATGTGCCAGAGCGCCTCGTCGTGCCACGTGGTCCGTTCGGCGTCGGCGTTGAAGCGCGCGGCATTCGAGGCGTGATCGACGACGGGGAGTTCGAGAAAGGCGTCGCTCATGCCGGCGCGGCCTCCGGCACCGACGTGCCGTTTAGGATCTCGGCGACGTGCATCACGTGCAGCGGCAGCTTTTCTCTGCGAATCAGTCCGTCGAGGTGCATCAGGCAGGACATGTCGGCGCTCGCAACCACCTCGGCGCCGCTGCGCAGGTGATCGGCCACCCGGTCGCGCCCCATGCGGACGGAAACCGCTTCCTCGCTCACCGAAAAGGCGCCTCCGAAGCCGCAGCATTCATCCGGCCGCTCCAGCTCGACGAGCTCGAGGCCGTCTACCATCTCGAGCAAGTGCGCGACGTGGTCGAACGGCGGATCCTGCCGCTCCGACGACTTGGCCAGCCGCAGCCCGCGAAGACCGTGGCACGCAGCGTGCATGCCGACCCGGTGTGGAAAGGAGGCATCCAGCCGATTCACCTTGAGGACCTCGACGAGAAACTGGCAGAGCTCGTAGGTGCGTTCGCCGAGTCCCGTGCCGCCGCGCGCGTCGGCGTCTGCACCCGCAGACGTACCGAGACCCGGGGCGCCGGTCGCAGCGGTGCCTGCAGCAGCGCCGAGCCCCGACGCACCGTAGACGTGCTCGCGAATGTGCAAGACGCAGCTGCCGGACGGGCCCACCACGTACTCGAAGTTCCGGAAATTGTCATCGAAGAGGCGGTGGGCGGCCTCGCTTTCGACCTCGCACCCAGCGTTGGCCATGGGCTGGCCGCAGCACGTCTGTCCGAGGGGATACTCGACGTCGCAGCCGAGCCGTTCCAGCAGCTCCAGCGTGGCGACGGCTACGTGGGGATAGAACTGGTCGATATAGCAGGGAACGAAGAGTCCGATATTCATCGCAGGAAGGCCTCGCGAAGTCCTCCGTCCACATGAAGCACCTGGCCGGTCGTCTTGCCGAGCCGCCTCGATACGAGCAGAAAGACGGCCTCTGCCTGATCTGCCGGCTGGATGGACTGCTTCGTAAGCGTACGCTCGGCGTAGAAGTCCGCAAGCCGACGGCGCAGCGTCTCGGTGTCCTCCTCGTCGCTGTAGGAGAGTCCGTACTTGGCGAGCGAGGCCATGACGCGGTCCCGCGGAAACATGGCACTGCCTTCGACGACGGTGGCCGGGGCGACCGCGTTGACGCGGATGTTCGGCGCGAGCTCGACGGCCAGCTCGCGCACGAGGTGATTCGACGCCGCCTTGCTGGTATCGTAGGCGAAGCTGCCCGTCTTCGATACCACGGCGTTGACGCTCGTGGTGACGACCAGGCTACCGGCGAGGTTCTGCGCCTCCCAGATACGTGCGGCCTCGTCGGCGACGAGGTAGGGTCCGGTGACATTGACGCGAAACGTGTCGGCCCAGCGCTCGTCGGGAATGCGGCCGCCGGTGTCGGGACTCACGTAGAGCCCGGCCGTTACGACGACGTGGTCGAGGCCGCCGTAGGCGAATACGCCGTCCTGCAGGGCCTTCCGTAGCGAGGCGCGGTCGGTCACGTCGGCAGCGAGGGCGATGGCGTCGCCCGCGCCGGAAAGGCCTGTTCCCGCTACGCCGATCCCTTTCCCGATACGCTTCATGATCGCGTCTGCGGTCTCGCGTGCGGCCTCTTCGTCGACGTCGATCGCCGAGACGACCGCGCCCTCCTCGATCAAGCGGTTGGCGACCGATTCGCCGATGCCGCTGCCGGCGCCGACGACAGCCACGATCTCGCGGGCCAGCTCTTTTTCAGGGGGCATTCGTTTCAGCTTGGCTTCCTCGAGAGCCCAGTATTCGATGTCGAAGGCTTCCTGGCGCGGCAGCGCCGTGTAGGTGGATACGGACTCCGCCCCGCGCATCACTTCGATCGCGCACTTATAGAACTCGGCCGTCACGCGGCTTTCGCTCTTCGACTTACCCCATCCTATCATGCCGAGGCCGGGGATGAGAATCACGGTCGGGTCGCCGCCGCGCATCGGCGGCGAGTCGGGCCGCTTGCAGGAGTCGTAGTAGACGGCGTAGTCCTTTCGGTATCGGGCCAGACCCTCATCGAGATTGGTGCGCAATGCGTCCAGGCCGGACTGCGGATTCCAGTCGACGTAGAGCGGCTTGATCTTCGTGCGCAGGAAATGATCCGGACACGACGTGCCCAGCTCGGCGAGGTGCTCCGCTTCGTTCGAGTTGATAAACCGGAGGACGGTGGGATCGGTCTCAACTGTGCCGATCATCTTCTTCTCACGACCCAGCCGGCCGCGGATCCACGGAAGGATGTCCACCAGGACCTCTCGCCGGGCGGTCTCCGGCAGGGCGTCGTATTTCGCGCCGCCGAACGGATCGTCCGCGGCTCGTTCCTCCAGAAAACGCGCGGCCCGATCGATCAGGCTGAGCGTGAGCAGATAGCACTCCTTGTCGTCGTCCGCCCAGTTGATGAGACCGTGGCCGCCCATCATGATTCCCCTCGCCTCCGGATGCTCCTCGCAGACGCGCTGCATTTCGAGGCCCAGCTCGAAGCCCGGGCGCTGCCAGTCGATCCACATCAGCTCGTCTCCGTAGATCTCGCGGGTGAGCTCCGGGCCGTTCTCGGCGGTCGCGATGGCGATTACGGCGACGGGGTGCATGTGGTCGACGTGTTTGTAGGGCACGAAGCTGTGAAGCGGCGTGTCGATGCTCGGGGCGCGCGTATTGAGGTTGAAGATGGTATGCGGATACATCGCCACCATGGCGTCCTCGGCGGGCGTCTTGGGCCCGCGCTCGTCGAAGCGCGCGTAGACGTTCCGGAGATCGAGCAGCTTCTGCTGGTAGAGCGACGCGAAATGGGCCTTCTGCGACGTCCGCAGGTCGCCGCCCGACCCCTTGACCCAGAGGACCTCGACGTCCTCGCCGGTCATCGGATCCGTCTCGGTCAGCTTGGCGGACGTGTTGCCGCCGCCCGTGTTCGTGATGTGCCAGTCGCTGCCGAGCAGGTTCGACCGGTAAACGAGCCGCTCGACGGGGTCGAGATCGTCGGCGACGGCGTCGTCCCACTTGTTCTCAACGTGGATGAACTCACTCGTCGTTGTGGACATATCGATCTATACGCTAGGTGTATACACGTCGAGCTCGCTCGACCGGGCCGCCACGTCGCGAATGCCCGTGCCGGGCGGAAGGTGGCCGAGCGCGCGGGCCTGGATGAGGAGGTTGCCGAGTGCCGTGGCCTCAACCGGCCCGGCCACCACTTTCCTGCTGCAGGCTTCCGCGGTGAGCTCGCAGAGAAGCTCATTCTGAGAGCCCCCGCCGAAGAGGTGGATCGTGTCGACCGGCTCGCCCGTGACCCGTTCCAGGTCCGCCGCGGCACGCCGATAACTGTCTGCGACGCTCTCCAGGATGACACGGGCGAGCTGTCCGCGGCTTTTCGGCGGGACCTGATCGTGCTCCTCGCAGTAATCCAGCAAGCGCTCTTCCATGGCCCCGCGCCGGAGAAATCGGGGATCCTCCAGATCGATGCGCGCGGTGACGGCCGCCGCTTCGCGCGCCTCCGCTTCCAGCTCGCTCCAGTCGACGTCGGCCCAGTCACGTGCGCACTCCTGCAGCGCCCACAGTCCGGTCAGGTTCTTCAAGAAACGTATCGTACCGTCGAGGCCGGCCTCGTTCGTGAATGCGGCGTTGCGAGCGTCAGAAGTCAGGAGGGGCTCCCGGCGTTCGACGCCGAGGAGCGACCACGTCCCGCAGCTAATATACATCCATTTTGACTGGGGATCGGTAGCCGGGGCGGCGGCCACCGCACTTCCCGTATCATGGCTGCACGTGGCGACGACGCGGACGTCGGGACGGCCGCTGACCGTCCCCAGGACGGTGCCCGAGGGCACCACGTCGGGCCACTGTGCCGGATCGAGGTCGAACCGGCGCATGAGGTCGGAGGACCACTGCTTCGTGCGCACGTCCATCATCTGGGTCGTGCTGGCCAGCGAAACCTCGACGGCCTTCCGGCCGCTGAACCGGTAGTTGAAGTAGTCTGCCATGGTAAGGTGACAATCCACCTGTGCGAGCGCCTCCGGATCCTCGTCGCGGTCGGCGATGAGCTGATACAATGTATTAAACGGCAGAAAGAAGATACCGGTCCGTCGATACATGTCCTCCTTCGAGACGGTCTCGAACGCCTTCTCCATGACTCCTTCGAGCCGCGGATCGCGGTAGCAGTAGGGAGGGCGCGTCGGTCGTCCCACCCCGTCGAGCGAGACGTAATCGACGCCCCACGAATCCACAGAAACGGACAGGAGGTCGGGCGCCTTTCGGACCGTCCGGCTGAGCCCCGTGCGGAGCTCCTCCCACAGTGCATCAACGTCCCATCGAAGATGGGCGTCGGATTCGATGACCGGCGTCTCGAACCGGTGCATCACTTCCATCTGCATTCGATCGCCCTCGAGCGAGCCGAGCACGGCTCGTCCGTTCGAGGCGCCCAGATCGAAAGCCAGAAAGTGTTTCACGGTGTCGGCCATCTCGCACGCTACAGGCTCTGCGGCGGGACGTAGGCGGACCCGGCGCGCTCTTCGGCTTTCTCAGCCCGGTAGCCGGACGCGCGAAAGGCGCCCACCGGATCGACGGCACCTCCCCGGCGGCGGCGAGCCTCTGCGGCGATGGACCGCACGTCCGTCTCATACGCCGTCTTGAGCGTCTGCTCGGCCATCAGCACGTCGTTCCCCTCCTGATAGTGTTCGAGGGCCTCGCGCCGCACGAGGAGAGCCCTGGCATACGACTTTTGCAGGTTGTCGACGGTCTGCAGCAGCGCTTCGATCGGATCCTTTACGTTGTGGCTCTGGTCGATCATGTACGCCGGATGCTTCGACAGGGCGCCGTCCGCCACCGCATCCACCAGTTCGTTGAATAC
>CAZXHQ010000188.1:0-7049 GCA_964640145.1 uncultured Rhodothermales bacterium
AGTTCGTGGGCCGGTCCGGCAGTGGAGCGGGCGGACGATTCGACGGCCGGCATGGCTCCTCCAGAACCTCCCTACCCTTCGCCCCGGACCGTGGACGATGTGGAACGCCTCGCAGTTGGGGCGGCAGGAAGCGCGACGGCAGCTTCACCCTGGACCGTGTAGAACCCCTAGGTTCGGCGCTCGACCGTGGACCATGTAGAACCCCCATCGTTCGGTGCTCGATCGTGGACCATGTTTGTCGGGTCACCCCAGCTCCTCGTGCGCGTCCTTCACGGCCTCGGCGACGAGGCGGCAGTCTTCAACGCTGTTGTAGATGTGCGTGGAGACGCGGACGCCGTCGACCCCTCGCTCGGAGACGGGACGGGCGCGAAGGCTGTAGCGCTCCATAAGAAAGTTGAACAGGTCGAGATACGCGACGCGCTCGGACCGGAAGGTGGTCATCGACGCTGAAAGCGCTCCTTCCTCCGGCGTCAGCACCGTCACCCCGTCGATTTTGCGCAGCTCCCGCTTCAGATCGGCGGCCAGGTCCCTCCCACGGTCGGCTATCCGCTTCATGCCGATACGGTTCATGACGCCGATGGCCGTCGTGAGCCCGACGATCCTGGCCGCATCGCGGGTCCCGTATTCATAGCGCTGCGCGGTCGGCTGGTAGGTGAATGCGTCGGGCAGCGCGTAGCTGTCGTCCGAATATGCGCCCACCTCGACCGGTCGAACGGTATCGAGACGCTCCGAACGGACCGCGAGCATACCGGTCTCGAACGGCCCGCCCAGCCACTTGTGTCCGCTCGTGGCGAAGGAGTCGCATCCGATGTCATGCACGTCGACCGGAATCATCCCGGCCGTCTGAGCGCCGTCGACGTGGAAGTAGAGACCGCGCTCCCGAGCGAACCGGGCGATCTCCCGCACGGGCATCCGGATACCGGTCGGCGCCGTGACGTGGCTGACCTGAATCACGCGCGTGCGCGGCGAAACGAGTTCGCGGATGCGTTCGACGTTTCCCGCCGCGCTCGTGGGATCCGGCTCGAAGATCTTCACGACGATGCCGTGGAGCTTCTGCCGGTTCAACCAGGGTAAGGAGCCGCCCGGATGCGCGTGGGATTCGAAGATCACCTCGTCGCCGGCTTCCATCGGCACGCCCATGGCCACGATCGCGTTGCCTTCCGTGGCGTTGCGGGTGAAGGCGATCTCCTCAGGATCGGCACCGAGGAAGGCGGCGGCCGGCTCGCGGGCATCCTCGAACGTTGGATGGTGAAAATGCTCGGAGACGCGGTGCATCTCCATGGTCATTCGGTGGACCGCGTCGAGCACTGGATACGGGGCGGGGCCGAGTCCGCCCGCGTTCATATAAACACGTTCCTCCGATAGCGGGAACAGCGCGCGCACCTCCCTCCAGTAGCGGTCGTCGTCGAGACCCTCGGGCAGCGGCCAGGCGGGACGTACGGAACCGGGCAGTGCGGCGCCCGCCGATCCGGCGGCGACGGTACGAAGGAATCGGCGGCGGCTCGTATCCATGACGGATGGTTTCAACGCCGGGCTCTACAGCGCCGGCATTCAGTCGATTTCGCGGACCCTGATATTCCGGTAGCGCACGTATTCGCCCCTGTGGTCGCCGCCCCCATGCACTTGAAGCGCGATGCCGCCTGCGTCGGGGTGGCGGCGTTCCGTTTCGGTCCATTCCATGAACCTGACCCCGTTTATCCAGGTCGTGATCGTCGGCGGATTGCCCACAATCCTGGCGCGAAGCTCGTTCCACTGGTCGGGGCGCCAGAAGTATTTCCATGCATCCACGAGAACGGGCAAGTCAACCGGACCCTCCGCTTCGGTGATTTCCTGCGGGTCGTCGCCGAAGACGAAATTGCGCACGTTCGGGTCTCCACCTAAACCCTCGCCGTAGACGCCCATCAGGTTGCCGCCTTCGTGGTAGTCGACCATCGCCTGGTAGGCCCGGCCCTCCTCCGTCGATCTTAAGAACAGCCCGCTATCGGGGCCGTAATCGTTTCGCATCTCGAGCGCGACTTCGAAGTCGGCGTACGTCCGGTCGGTAATGATGATGCCGCCGTTGCCGGGGATGTCCTGCGTGCCGACGATCGCGCCGTCCTCGACGGCCCAGGATCCTCCTGACGTGTGATCGCTCGCGCGGCTGTGACCGGTCTGAGCGGAGACGTGCCAGCCGTCGAGCGTCGTGCCGTCGAAAATAGGAGCGAAGCCCTCCTGTGCGCGGCACGAGGCCGTCAGCAACAGCGCGACAGAAAGGGCGGCGGCTCGCTGCATGATAATGGTCATGTCGACGTAGGCCGGACGGCCTGTTGAGTAGGTGCTCTGCGTGCGGCCCGCGTGTGCCGCGCACGTTCCCTGCGGCCCGTGAGCTCTAGTCAGGCAGCGGGCGGACCATGATGTTCTTATAGAGAACCCTGCTGTTCGGATCGTGGCCCTGCAGCGCGAAGGTTCCGCTCGAGAGCACGCGTCCAGGGTTGTTCTCGGGCGGCTCCACGTTCTCGGGTTCGGTGTAGTCGACGATCAAGCGGTCGTCGACATAGGTCTGAATCCGGTCGCCCTCGACGAGAATGCGGACGGTGAACCACTCGTCGTCCGCCGCGGGCGCCTCCCGCACGTCTTCGACGTTGTAGAGTCCGGCCGTCCGTTTCCAGTCGGTGTGGCTGTTGTTGACCTGTACTTCGAACCCTTTCTCGGGCCAGCCCGACTCCTGATAAGCCGTGTGGAAATAGATGCCTGAGTTCGAGCCCGGCGTCGTCATCACGTCGGCCTTGAATTCGAAATTCTTGAAATCAGATTCCTCGACGGGTCCCGAATAGAAGAGATGGGCCCTGGGGCCGTCGACGACGATGGCGCTGTCCTCGACGCTGAAGGTCGTGGCATTCTCGCCGACTTCCCAGCCGTCGAGGGACGTGCCGTCGAACAGCGAAATCCAATCGCCGTCCTGGGCGACCAGCGTGGGCGCAAAGGTCGCACCGAGGAGCAGCATCCCAAAAAGAAGGCTTGCGAAGCGTTTCATGGCATAGCCGAAATATTGGTGAGTGTAGTGTCGCGCACCCGACAATGTATGAAACGGCAAGGAGGAATGGCACCTGCCCTGCGGTTCGAAAGCCGCACGCTCGACCGGCGGTGTCATGCGCGCGCCTGGTCGCCATGCCGAGCACGAGACGCTGATCCAGCCGTCTCGTGCATGGGGACGGGTTCTCGCCGGCGTAGGTGAAAAGCCTACGCATCCGGGGCGATGACCTTACACGTGAGATGAGGTCTTGCCGGTCGTCTTCCGTCGGGGGGAGACCTGCATATCCCCATCTGCCACGTGCCGATTATTAAGGCGGATCTGCAAGGGGACTTGCCGTGGAGATGAGTGCAACGCTGCACTCGCCCGCCTAGAGCGCTCCTTCAGGTTCGACCTACCCCTGCATACGAACAAATCTTGATCTCTTCGATCGGTCGCGACAGCTCAACAAATCGATTACGCAAACCAGCAAATATCAAGGTCTCGGCGAAGGCGTCGTCGCTGACTTCAACCAGATGACATAGAACAATGAAAACACTATCCAGAACACTCGCTCTCGCGCTCATGGCAGCGCTCCTGCTCATTGGAACCGCCGAGGCCCAACTCTTGCGGGATCTCCAGAACTACCGGACTCCGGGGCAGGACGGCCTCAACGTCTTCGAGGCGCCGATGGAAAGCTCCGCCGACTTCGACGGCTTGTTTCTTCGCCCGGGCGGGGATTTCGCCATTCAGTTCCAGGGCCTGGAGCAGTCCAACGATCTCGATAACCTCGTTGAGCTGGCCCCCAACCTGACGCTGCCCTCGGCCAACCTGAACCTCGACGTTCAGTTCGCAGAGGGATTGCGGATGCACCTGCGGACGTATCTGTCTTCCAAACATCATACGGAGGCCTGGGTGAAAGGTGGTTATTTGCAGATTGACAACCTCGACTTCATCGACGAGGGGTTTCTGTCGGGCGTCATGGAGCACACCCGCTTCCGCTTCGGTATGGACGAGTTCAATTTCGGGGACACCCACTTTCGGCGCTCCGACAACGCCGGGGCGATCTACAACCCGTTCGTTGAGAACTACATCATGGATGCCTTCACCACGGAGCCTTTCGGCGAAGTCACGGTGATGAAGTCGGGCTTCCTGGGCGTGGCGGGTCTATCCAACGGCCGGCTGAATCAAAGCCCCACCTCCGGCGACGACGGCGTCGCCCTGTTTGGAAAGCTGGGCTATGACAGCCAGGTGAGCGAGGATCTCCGCCTGCGCCTTACGGGCTCGGTCTACCACAGCACCAGCGAAGGCACTCGGGATTATCTCTACAATGGCGACCGGGCGGGATCGCGATATCACAAGATCCTCGTGACGGAAGAGAGCGCCAGCGACTTCCTGCCCCGCTTCAACCCGGGATTCCCGCATCTGACGGCCTACCAGGTGAATCCCTTCGCGAAGTACAGAGGACTCGAGTTCTTTGGCGTCTATGAGCTGAGCTCGTGCGGCACGGAGACCGGCGGCAGCTACACGCAGCTGGGCGGCGAGCTCCTCTACCGCTTCGGCGGTCGGGAGCAGTTCTACGTGGGCGGTCGCTACAATTCGGTGAGCGGCCAGGCCACCGTCGACGGCCCGACGCAGGAGATCGACCGGATCAACGTCGGCGGCGGCTGGTTCCTGACGCCGAACGTGCTGTCCAAGCTCGAGTACGTCACGTCGAGCTACGACGGTTTCACCAACGACCTTGCGGGGGCCAGATACAACGGCGTAGTGCTTGAAGCCGTCATCAGCTTCTAAGTACATCAATTCGCAAATACAGTAGCATATGAGTGCCGCTGCATCGCGCTCCGCGTCGTTCCGCCCCTCGCCATAGCTCCGCTATGCGCTGCCGTTATTCACCCTTCGGGCTCGTGTCGGCGCGCCTAGCGGAGCACGCGCATCGACCCTTATATTACGCAACCGTATTTACGAAATGATGTCTAAGCAGAATGAGTCCGGAGGCTCATCGAAGCAAACGACCAGGTCAGGGGCTGCCGGGTTTGGAAATTTCGGCCGAACCCGGCAGTTCCACTTTGGATTGCCTGCGCAGGCCCGGAAAGTGAACGTTACGACCTTCGGGCAACCGACCCGCCCCAGGTCTGGTTATTCCTTCGCTACCGATCCTACTCGCTTGCAGAAGAATTCGATATGGACATCCTCACGTGGCTCATCGTCGGTTTGATTGCCGGAGTGCTCGCTTCCCTCGTCATGGGCGGCACCGGCTACGGGATCGTCGGCGACATCATCATCGGCATTGTAGGAGCTTTCGTCGGCGGATGGATCTTCGATGCCCTCGAGGTAAGCACCCCCTTCGGAGGACTGCCGGGGACGATATTCGTGGCGTTTATCGGAGCGGTCGTCCTGCTGTTCGTGTTGCGTCTCATCCGCGGAACGACCTATCGACGACGGATCTGAAGAGCGCCTCTTCGCTGTCCGCCGTCCAGACTCGCGTTTAACTCGGGACTACTATTGCGTCGAATGTCCACGTCACGGGAAACACCGCGACCGTCAAGCTGGAGGTCTACGAAGACGGTACCCGCATCTATACAGACTACTTCGGCCTTTACCGATTCGGTCCGTCGTGGAAGATCGTGAGCAAGATCTTCTACGATCACGACGACGGAACGTACGGCCTATTTTTTGCGCCGGTATGAACATTTGTTTCGTGATCGGCATCGGTGGATGATCCGATTTGCTGCCCGGCTCATGTCCGGAGCCGCCGAACTTTGTCACGGGCTTTATCCTCTCAGGAGTCCGCCTCGCCGCGCTCGGTGGCTCGCTTCCGCGCCCTGACCCGTGCCCAGGCCCAGCTGGCGATCGGTACGAGAATGGCCGCCCACAGCCATTGCCAGTTTTCGCTCACGAACGTGGCGACGAGCTGCCTCATCGTCACGTCGACCTCGATGTCCCGGCTGAACGTGCGGATGGAGCGGCTCATCGTCTCGTCACCCACGTCGATGAGGGCCGATAGTGAGAGGTGGAGCGCCTGGCGACCCGTGCGCGTGGGTTCGACGTCCCACTTCCACTCGGTGATGTCGCTGTAGCTCACCGCCTGCAGTTCGGGCGTGATGGGCTCGACATTGAAGCCCGCTCCGGAGAGGGTCGCGCGCATCCGATGGCCCACGCGCACCCGGGCAGTGTCCGATTCGGCGGGGTCATCCAGCCTCTGCGCCAAACTCTCGGCGGCGGCCGCCGGCGAAAGGAGCAGCGTCATCGTGCGCGTCTCTCCCCAGCGCATCGCCGACGGGGTGTCGAAGGCGGCCTTCGCCTCCTCCAGCGTGCTGAGGATCCGGTCCACCTGCGTGAGCATGGAGCTGTCCTCATCTTCCGAAGACGGTCTCGGGTCGACGGGCGGCGGGACGTCTTCGAGCGTATCGGTACCCACGGGAGGCGTCAGCCCATCGTCAGGAGGTGCATATTCCGAAGCCGGGAGCAGGAAAAGCCACGTGAGAACGACGGCTGCCACGACAGCTGTCGTGATTAGTGCTATCCGCCTATTCATCCGCTATCCGACGCTTCGTGATAGCCGCTCGTCGCCCACGTCCCACATAAGATCCCAGGAGATTATAACGGTGAACGTACGGAAAGGTGCTGTCCACGACGGCAAGAGCGTTCCGGCCTCCGGAAGGCTTCGCCAGAGCGCCGCCACGTGACGCCTGCCCACAAAATCCAGGGGCGACCGCCCGCCCACAGCTGCGATCAGCCCACCGAGCTCGAAGACGTTCCCCTACTCATCGCTCTCTGTCCGGCGGCTGGTTACGACCTCTCCACGAATCATCACCAGCTGCACGGACCGGAAATTCTCCACGTCTTCGAGAGGATTCTCCTCCAGCACGACCAGGTCGGCCGATTTGCCGGCTTCCAGCGTGCCGAGGTCGTCCCCCCGGTCCATGGCACGGGCGGCATGTCGCGTCGAGGCGACCAGCACGTCCATCGGCGAGAGCCCCGCGCGCGCCATCAGCTCCATCTCCCGGTAGATGGAAGGACCGTGCAGGGTGCCCGGATTCCCGGCGTCGGTTCCTGT
>CAZXHQ010000189.1:0-7044 GCA_964640145.1 uncultured Rhodothermales bacterium
CGTATGCAGTGCGAATCGATCCCGGAAGGCCGGTATTCGTAGAGGGGCTGGAACGCCGCCTGATAGGGCTCGTGGTCCGCTTCGAAAATGGACGGAAACGAATCGCTGATCCAGCGACACAACCTGCCCAGCGAACGGAAGCTCGTGTTGAGATGAACGACCTCGCCGCCCGAAGCATCGATGCGGCCGGCGACGAACCGAAAAATCTCCACGTCCGCGCGCCGGAACCGATAGATCGACTGCTTGTCGTCACCGACCAAAAACAGGCTTCCCGGCCGTGGGATGAGCCGGCGCCAGTCCGTCTCATGCACGTCCGAACCGGAAAGATAGAAGAGGATGCGTGCCTGAATGGGATCCGTATCCTGAAACTCGTCCACGAGGATGGTTCGATATCGATCCTGAAAATAGGACCGAACGGATGCCTCGTTGCGAAGCAGGTCGGCGGCGCGCAGCAGCAGATCCTGAAAGGTCAGCTTGCCTGCTTCAAGCCGAGCAGCGTCGTAGTAGGCGACCGCCTCGTCGACGAAATCCGTTACCAGCCGGTAGGCACATTCCCTCCACAGGCGCAGTGCGGGATCGATCACGCCGGCCTGAAGGCGCGGAAGATGATCGTCTCGAATCTCCCTGGCCGTGTCGGGGTCGCACCAGTGCTTGAGCGTCACGCCGAGGGAGCCCTCGAACAGGGCGAGCAGGCGCGCCGCGTCGCGGTCGGACGCCACGCCGTGGTTGGCGAGAAGGTGGCTCGCACGCCGAAGGGCCACCATCAGGTCGTCGCGCTTTTCGGGATCGGCAGGAATGCAGGGCGAGACGCGGTCGATAAACGCCTCCACCTCGGCCACGAACGGACGCAGATCAGGCCTCGGCGTGGCCGTCTTCTTGAGCGGGAGGTCTGCGTTTTCGCACCGGCGCCCGAAAAACGCGTATAGGTCTTCCGGCGCGATCCCGTGCTCCTCGAGCTCTTCGAGGCGCAGATCCCCGTCCAGATAGCGTTCCTGGACAAACCGGTCCCAGACGTCCCGGCGGAGCACGCCTTCCTCGCGGTCGTCCACTTCGGTGAAGTCGGGCGCAAGTCCGGCCTCGAGGGGACGCTCGCGGAGCAGCCGGCCGCAGAAAGAGTGGATCGTGCCGATAAAGCACTGGTCGATTCCTTGCAGGGCCGCCTGAACGCGACGAGCCTGTTCCGGGCTCGAGACGCGGTCGGACTCCTCTCTGAGCCGCAGGAAGAAACGCCCCCGCATCTCTCCGGCCGCCTTCCGCGTGAAGGTTATGGCCGCCATGCGGTCGATCTGGCATACACCCTCCCGAATGGACGCTGCCATACGCTCGATCAGCGCATGCGTCTTGCCGGCGCCGGCGCCGGCAAGCACCATCACGCTGCGGTCCAGCTCCCGCGTGATCACGGTTCGCTGGTCCTGATCCAACAAGGGTTTCGATTCCGTCGCCTCGATCGTCATCTGACCACCTCCGCGTTACCTCCGTGTAAATGCTCTCGTTCCGGGGAATCCCCGGGCGCCCATAACGTCTGTGGAGCTGGAAATGGGGCGTGCATGGGAGCGTACGTACTAAACCTCCATCCATGCTTCGAGGGGGGATACGAACGGAGCGCCGCGGCTCGCCGGGAGCGCATCCTCGAGTTCCCGGGGGCCTTTCCGTTCGGCCGCACAGACCGACCGATAATCGCAGAACGTGCATTCCCTGCGCTTTTGCACGTGCAGGAACGCCCCCTGCTCGACGAGATCGAAGAGCGGCGCGAGGGTCTCCCCGAGCGCCTCACGGGACGGCGGCTCGCCGCTCAACCGCAGGCCGTGCTCTCTGTCGCCGGCGAAGAAATAGCCCGACCGTACCGTCCGACCGCTCCAACCGGCCCGCTCGAGAAGATCGTCGAGCACGTGCGCATAGAGGGCCCACTGTAGCCGCCGGCCGCTCGAGAGCATGTCGGACTCGTCATACGGGCTCCCCGATCCGCTCTTGTAGTCCCACACCTCGAATCCGTCGTCCGCCTCATCCACCCGGTCGATCGCACCGCTGAGCGAGAGTCCGACGTCGTCGGAGAGACGCAGGCTCACAGGATGGGGTACGGCCAGGCCCTCGTCGCGCCCCATGCCGAAGGTCACCTCGAATCCGGCCGGGCGAACGTCGCGTCGCGACTCCTCGGTGAGAAAAACGTGCGCGGCACGGCGCAGCCGGCGGACGTCGACCCGGTAGCCGGCTTCCTGTCGGACGGGGATCCTCTCGCGAACCCGAGCGACGGCCTCGTCGATCACGTCGGACATGAGTCCGGCATGCCGATCCGCATCCACGCGTTCGTCCCGACCCGAGACGCTCTCCATGAATGCGTGCAGCACCTCGTGCAGCACCGACCCGAACTCGAGCGGCGTGAGCCACCGGCCGGGCAAATCCTCCGGAAGATCGGGAGGCCGCACCTTCAGCACGTTCCGCAAGAAATAGCGGTACGGGCAGGCGGCCAGGTCCTCGAGCCGGGAGGCCGACAGCAGCGCGTCCTCGCTCGGCCGAAGCTCCGGCGTACGTCGTCCGATCCATCCGTCGTATCGGCCCAGCTTCGCCTGGGCCCGCGCCCGCACGGCCGTCAACCCGCCGGCGAGCCAGGGATGGCCCTCCACGATGGCGGCCGTCGCTCGCCCGCGCACCGCCAGGGCGACCTCGTCCGCCGTCAGCACGTCTGCGGCATCCGGGACGACGCGGTAGACGGGTGGATGCTCGAGCCCGAGCTGCTCCTTGAGCTGCTCGAACACGGCCGACGGATACGTCTCGCGGCCCTCGGAGAGGTCCCGACGGTTCGCCGTCATCAGCACGCCGGACGCCGCCGCCCCCAGCGCACGCACCAGGTGCCAGATCGGCTCGCTCACCCGCACCCGATGCCGGATCAGCCTGCCGCCGGGTATCCGCTCTCGCTCGTGATCCAGCAGGATGGGATCTTCCGTCGGCGCCCCCGGAAACGTCGCCTCCGACAGGCCCAGCACGACGGTGTGCTCCCGTCCTGCGTATCCGGCGCGCTCCAGCGGGACCACGTAGACGTGGTCGGGCCGAGCGACGGCTGCTTCCACCTTGTGCTCACCCATGAGATCGGCCATCGAACAGGCGAGATCCGACAGCCTGCCCGCCGACGACGCGCAATCCGCCAGCTCCGCCAGCCGGTCCGTGAGCGATTCGGCCGCCCGGTTATCCCGCTCCGTACCGGTTTTCGGGGCGAACCGACCCAGAAAGGCGACCCCGGCCTCCGCGACCTCTGCCAGTGAGGCGGTCTCGCGCCCGGGCACGATCGCATACAGCTCGTCCATCCAGGCTGTCAGTCGGCGAACCACGGCCGCCCGCCGGTCGAGGTAGGCTCTGCGCCGCCCGGATGCGGCGGCGTCGGCCGAACCGGAGAGCCGCTCGAGAAAGCGGCGAAGGGCGCCGCGCCAGGCGGTGCGCCCGGGACCGACCCGAGCCTCCCGAAGGGCTTCGGCGGCTTCCCACAGCTCCAGATCGGGCGCATCGCGCCGCTGCGCGACAAACAGCAGACGGCTTCTCAGCAGCTGCACGAGCAGGTCCGGATCCAGGCCGGACGCGATCCACCGGTAGAATCCCAGAAGTGCCTGGCCCGTACTCGTGAGCGTCACCGGAACGCCGGCCGCGTACGAGGCCGGCAGCTGAAGACGTTCCATCACGTCGACCAGCAGCGGCAGGTACGGATCTTCCGCCGTGTAAACGAGCTCGATCTGGTCGAGCCGCACGTCCTCGCGCAGCAATTCGCGCAGCGCCCCGCGCACCTCGCTTTCGATGCCGACCGCTTCGCGGAGACGAATGCCGGCGCATGCCGACGCATCGACTCCGCCCGGACGAACGAAACCGGCCGGGCCCACGCGGCCGCCTCCCACCAGCGGGGCATCCTCGAAGCGTTCGCGCGCCGAGTGCTGGGGAGCCGGACTCCCGTAGTCGGATCGCCCGATGCGGCGCAGCCGGCCGCTCAACGAACGAACGAACCGAAAGGCCGTCTCGGGAAGCGGCGTCTCGTCGAACACGGCCACTTCCACCTGCACGTCCGGCTCGGGGCGCGTCGCCGCGCGATACAGATCCGCACGGTCGAAGAGCCCCTCCGCCTTCAGCCAGTCGCAGTAGGCGCGGTAGACATCGATGAAGATCCGCCGGCCGCCGAGAGCGAGCTTCGCCCCGGCCAGCTCGTCGGGTGCTATCCCCGCCAGGCGCAACCCGCGAACCGTGCGGAGGAAGGTGGCCGCCAGTCCACCGGCCGAGTAGCCGCGCGCGAACGGATGACCGGCCGGCCAGGAGACGCCGCGAATAGTCTCCAGCATGAAGAAATGGTCGGCATCCTGCACGAGCGGCCGGCGGCCAGCCGCGCGCAGCTCCGCACCGGCCAGTCGCTCGGCCCAGGCCGCCGTGGTGGTGAGATGCAGATTGACCCACGGGACGCCGGCGAGCGACAGCGCCGTGCCCAGATTGTATCCGATCTGGAGGGACGGCACGAACACCAGCTTCGAGGCCAGCGGTCGGTCGGTGCAGAGCTTCTCCAGCTGCGCCAGGTAATATGGAAGGGAGGACGGTTCCGACATCTCGGGCGGACTTTTCCGAAGGATACGAACCGCGCCTGTCAACCGGTTGTCATAGGCCGCGTTCCGCTACGCGCCTGCGATGCGCGAGTCGTGGAGGAGTTCGGCGACGCGCGTTCGGGCCGCGTCCAGATCGTCCACCCGCACGACGTCCCCCCAGCTGTCCCCCTCGTCGAGCCGTTCGGCGGCATGCCGGAGCGTGAAGGAACGAGCATCGAGCGCCTCGCCGTCCACCTCGTCCCACCGGACCGGAAAGGCCACGGGACCGTGCTCGACGGCGCGCACGGCGTAGGGGGCCACGGCGGTCTGGGCGTAAACGTTGCGGTGATAATCGAGATAGATCTTCTTTCCGCGCTGCGACTTCGTGTAGGAGACCGTGAAAACCTGCGGGAGCTTGCGCGCGATGACCTGCGCGACGTCCTTGGTGAATTGAAACGTGATCTCCACGTCGTACCGGGGTCGGATGAAGACCACGACGTGCAGACCACGGGAGCCGGTCACCATCGGATAGGACGTGATCTCGAGCTCGCCGAGCAGGTACCTCAGCAGCTTCGCGCCCACCTTCACCTTGTCGAAGCCCACGCTCATGGGATCGAGGTCCCAGACCAGCCGGTCGGGCCGCCGCAGATGGGCGGCTCGACTCATCCAGATATGCGGAATGGTGACCAGGTTGGCGAGGTAGACCACGCTGGCCTCGTTCTCGATCAACGCGTAGCGCTTTACGGATCCGTCTTCGGACGGCACTTCAACGCGTTCGACGAACGCCGGGAAGTAGTCCGGCGCGTCCTTCTGGAAGAACCGCTCACCCTCCACGCCGTCCGGGAAGCGCTCCATGCTGATGGGCCGCCCCCGCACGTGGGGCAGCATGTACGCGGCGGCGCGGCGGTAATACTCGACGTACTCCCGCTTCGTGATGCCGCTCTCCGGAAACAGCCGCTTGTCCGGATTGGAGATGCGGACGGAGTGCGCACCGACGGTTAAACGTTCTCTATCTCGAGCTGACATGCGTCGGGAGACTTGTCGGGGCGGAGCCTGAGAAAAGACGGATTGCGAAGCATGCCCTGGCTGCCGAATTCAAGATAGCGCACCTCGCAGACGTACTTCGGGGCGACCCACGTCACGTCGCGATATTCGGGCGGCGCTGCGACGGGCGGCACGTCCACCCGCTCGGATGCCAGCAGATCGCGCAGCGTCTCGACGTCCTCGCGGTTGAATCCGGTGCCGACCTTGCCGATGAACCGCAGCTCGGCCCCCTCGTGGACGGCCAGCGCGAGCGCGGAGACCGCCCGCAGCTCGCTCGTATAGCCGACGATGACGGCGTCGAGCGTGTCGAACGACTTGACCTTCCGCCAATCTCTCGACCGACGTCCGGGACGATACGTGCTGGATGCCTTCTTGGCGATGACGCCTTCCAGCCCGCGCCGCTGGATGAACGCCCACAGCTTCGGTCCGTCTCCCGTGTACACCATCAGCTCGAGATGGGGGTGATCGCCGGCGACCTCACGCAGCATCGCCTTCCGCTCCTCGAGCGGAAGGCCGGTGAGATCGGTCCCGTCCTTCTCGAGAATATCGAAGACGGCGTACCGGAGCGCGCGGTCGCGCGTGCGAAGCATCCCCGTGCCGAGATGCCGCTTCATGAGCCCGGAGAAGTCCGGATGGCCCTGCGCGTTGTAGAGGACGATCTCGCCGTCGAGGACGCACGTCTCGGCCCGAAGCGCTTCGCCGAAGTCCAGCTCGGGGTACCGATTCGAGACGTCGCGGCCGCTCCGATTGAAGAACCGGACCCCCTCGCGCTTCACACAGAGCGCACGGATCCCGTCGATCTTCGGCTCGAACAGAAAGTTCGCTCGTTCGAGATCCGCGCGCGTGCCCGTTCGTGCCAGCATGGGCCGGAAGTCCATCAGGCGGAGCGTCTAATTCAGGCTTGCTTGAAGGGCCTCCATAAGCGATTCTTCGTCGAAGGCCTTCTCTTCCTCCCCGTCCGAGACCGTAATCTTTTCCTTCTTTTCGACCATCTCCTGGAGCCGCTCCGCGAACTCGTCTTTGAAGGCGTCGAGCTCGAGCTCCTCCTCGGTGAGCTGATCGACCAGCTTGCCGGCCAGCTCCAGCTCTTCCTTCTTCAGCTCGGGCGGTTCCGCCAGCGTCTCGATGTCTTCGATGTTGCGGATCTCATAGCTGTAGTTGAGGGTCGCCAGCATGAGACCGGTTCGGTAGGGCTGGATGGCCGCCACGTACTCGCGCTCACGCATGACGAACTGGCCGACGGCCACCTTATCGCTGTCTTCCAGCACCTTCTTGAAGAGGAAATAGGAACGGTTCGTCTTCTGCGCGGGTCCGCAGAAGTAGAACTTGTCGTAGTAGATCGGTTCGATCTCCGCCCCACTTACGAATTCGACGATATCGATCCGGTCCGTCTTTTCCGGTTTGATCGTTTCGAGCTCTTCTTTGGAGAACGGGAGGAACTGGCCGTCACCGA
>CAZXHQ010000190.1:0-7039 GCA_964640145.1 uncultured Rhodothermales bacterium
TGGTCGTGTAACGGCTCGCCGTGCCGCCGTCGCCGACCTGGTGGATCCACCCTCCTGCGAGAACGTCTTCCCCTTCGTAGAGCACGACGGACTGGCCCGGCGTGATCGCTCTGCGGGGCGCGCCGAAGGCCACGCAGAACGCGTCCTCTCCGGTCTGCCACGCCAGGCCCGGAGCGCCGGCATCGTTATATCGAATCCTCGCTTCCACGGGCAGTTCCCCGTCGATGCTCGGGTATTTGATCAGATTGATTTGGCCGGCGGTGAGGGTCTGCTCGAGCAGCTCGGCTCGGGGTCCCACGGTGATCCTGTTCGTATCGGGATCTATGTCCGTCACGTATACCGGGCGGCCGAGGGCGATCCCCAGGCCGTGGCGCTGGCCGATGGTATAAAATGGATAGCCTTCGTGGCGGCCCACGACCGTGCCGTCGGACGTTACGAACTCACCGCCGGCGACGTCATCCTCCAACCCGTCGACGCGGTCTTTAAGGAAGCGCCGGTAGTCGTTGTCGGGGATGAAGCAGATCTCGTAAGAATCGGGCTTGTCCGCCACGCGCCTGAGCCCGAACTCGGCGGCCATCGAACGAATCTGCGGTTTCTCGAACGTGCCGAGTGGAAGCAGCGTGCGTGCCAGGTGCTCCTGCGGAAGGCCCCAGAGCGCATAGCTCTGATCCTTTTTATCGTCGCGGCCCTTCATCAAGACATGCCGGCCCAGCTCCTCGTCGTGGCGAAGCCGGGCGTAATGCCCCGTGGCGATATGCTCGCAGCCGAGCTGGTCGGCCCGCCGCATGAGCGCCGCCCACTTGATGTGCGTATTGCAGAGGACGCACGGGTTGGGCGTCCGGCCGGCCAGGTATTCTTCCGTGAACCGGTCGATCACCCAGTCCCCGAACTCCTCGCGGATATCGACGATGAAGTGGGTGAAGTCGTGCTTCATCGCAACCGCTCGCGCGTCGTTCATCGACTCGAGCGTGCAGCATCCGACCTCTTTCCCGCGCCCTTTATAGGCATGCCCGCCGCTGGACGCATAATCCCACGTCTTCATCGTGATGCCGATGACCTCGTAGCCTTCCTCATGCAGCATGACCGCTGCCGTGGAAGAGTCCACCCCGCCGCTCATCGCAACCAGGACGCGTCCGTTCTTGCTCATCGTTCCGTTGTGCCAACCTCGGTGTCGGAATGCGGGCATGCAACGGTCCCTTTAACAGAGGCGTTCCTCGACCCGCGTCGTCTTCAGCATGTTTTCGACGAGGGCGGCCGCCCCGTCGTCGGCCGACCGAGCCGCGGTCACCTCAGAGCAGGTGTTTGGACCGCCCGCCGTCGACCGGAAAGGCCACGCCCGTTACGTACGACGCGCGGCGGCTGACCAGAAAGGCGGCGGCGGCAGCGAACTCGGCGGGATCGGCGATGCGTCTGAGCGCATTGTCCTGCGCCCACCCGGCCTCTACTTCCTCCCGCGTTTTGTCGCTGCCGGCACGGATCGCCTCGGCGAGCTCTTCGAGGCGGTCCGTCCGCGTATACCCAGGCAGGATCGTGTTGACCGTGATGCCCTCCGGCCCGAGCTCTTCGGAGAGACTCTTGGCAAAACCCTGAACGCCGGCGCGGGCCGTATTCGAGAGGTAGAGATTCGGAATGGGCTGCTTGGCCGAAATGGACGTCATCATCAAGATGCGGGCGAGGGGTTCGCTCTCCAGGGCCGCCTTGCGCAGGTGGGGCAGCGCGGCCCGGCACAGAGTGATCGTGCTCATCAGGTTCAGATCCAGCGCGGCCTTCCACTGCTCGGTCGATAAGTCGTCGATCAGGCCGGCCGGAGGTCCCCCGGCGTTCGTCACGAGTACGTGGAGGCCGCCGAAGCGCTCGGCAGCCCGGTCGACGGCGTCGTTTACCTCGCGCTCATACGTCACGTCGCATTCGATCGGGAGAATGTCGTCGCTCTTCGCGCCCGTCTCACGAACCAGCGCCTCCGCGGCCGCCGTGATTCGCTCGCTGCTTCGCGAGCAGATCGATACGCGGCAGCCTTCGCCGGCGAGCTCACGCGCCACCGCGTAGCCCAAACCGCTGCTTGATCCGGCCACGAATGCCGAGCGTCCCTGAAGTCCTAGATCCATTGTCTTTGACAAATATTCGCTTGTGTTTCTTACGAGACGAAGCGGAAGTTAGCCATGCGTCTAAACGTTTTAAAGCAGGGGCTTTATGAGTGGTAACAAGTCACCAACGGTGTCGCGTTCGCGGGTCAAAACCCCGCTGGCACCGGCTGCGATCGGTCCGTACAGCCAGGGTATTCTCGTCGGGAATACCCTTTATTGTTCCGGGCAGCTAGCGATCGACCCCGAGACCGGGAGCATGGTCACGAGCGGTGTAGAGGCCGAGACGGAGCGGGTCCTCGACAATATCGGTGCCGTCCTGCGTGCTGCTCGTATGGACTATGAAGACGTGGTCCGGTGCACCGTTTACCTGGCCGACATCAACGACTACGCGCAGGTCAACGAGATCTACGCGCGATACTTCTCCGAAGCGCCCCCTGCTCGCGAAGCCGTAGAGGTCAGCGCGCTGCCTCGCGGCGCCCGCGTGGAGATCTCTTGCGTGGCGGTACGCTAGCGCCGCATTCATTTCCGCCTTCCAAAATCGGTTTTCCCCAATCCTGCGAGCGCGGCGTTTCGAGCGGCCGGCGGTCCTAGACGCCTTCGGTCTCCACGATGACCTCCATCGTGGCGGTCAAGACGTATTGCTCGGACCCGGTCGACGCGGGGACGATCGTCAAGCGCCCTCGAAACGTCGGACGAACGACCGCCTCGGTAATGCGCGAGTCCAGCACCTCCAGATCGACGTCCCGAGAAGTCGGCGGATCGTCGGAAGCGGCGATGACCGGGACCGAGAGGTCCGCGGCGGACAGCGAAAAGGCGATGCGATCGAACACGTCCAGCGTCGCGTCCAGCGGTGTCACCCGCCGCAGCGTCACCGATTCCACGCGGGCGCTGACGACCTCGCCCTTCGAGAACCCTTCCGGACTGAGCACGTCGTCGAAATCGACGACGCCTTCCGAATCGACCACGAGCTCCTCCCCCGCCTCGACGCCGGTCGTGGAAAAGTCGAACCTGAAATCGACCTCTTTTCGAAGCGTTAATACGTCGCCGCCGACGGCGTCGCACCCGCTCAGCGCCACGAGGCCTGCAAGGACGAGGCACAGGAAGGAAGCGGCGGGCTGCGGCGCAAATCTGTCTGCCATGTGTGCGTCTACTCGAAGTGGAGAACGGAATGGATCGGCACGCCGTCCGTCAGGAGCCGGCGCCCCGACAGAAAGCCGAGCTCGACGAGAAAGGAGAACCCAACGACGTCGGCGCCGGCGGCTTGCAGCAGCCGCCAGGTAGCCGCCGCCGTGCCACCGGTAGCGATGACGTCGTCGTGAACGAGCACGCGGTCGCCCGCGTGCACGGCATCGACGTGCATCTCGACGCAGTCACGGCCGTATTCGAGATCGTATTCCTCCACATGGGTCGCATGCGGGAGTTTGCCCTTCTTTCGAATCGGCACGAACCCGGCATTCAGCCGCCGCGCCAGCGGGCAGCCCAGAATGAAACCGCGGGCCTCGATGCCCACCACCATCGTGACGCCGGCGTCGACGAACGGCTCGGCAAGCGCTTCGATGGCCTGGTTCAGGAGGCGGCCGTCCCCTAAAATAGGGGTGATGTCCTTGAATTGAACGCCCGGGGACGGGAAGTCGGGAATGTTTCGGACGGCCGAGCGCAGCCGATCCGCATATTCCATGGAAGCCAAGAGAGTCGGACTGCGTTGTTGATTGGACAAAGCTCGATGCAGATGACGAACGCGACGCCGCCCGGGTCAGTCCGTCGGCGTCAGGCTCAGCCCTTTCTCGTACTGTTCTTTGTACGCCCGCACCGCGCGATAGATCGCACTGGCCATATAATCCTGACCCTGGGCGCTCCTGAGAAAGGCGGCTTCGCCGCGGTTCGTCAAAAAACCCAGCTCGACGAGCACCGCGGGCATCGACGCCCCCCAGAGCACGTAGAATCCTGCCTGCTTGACGCCGCGATTCTTTCTGGAGACGCGCCTTTCGAACTGCTCCTGAATGAGTTCCGAAAGCTGTTCGCTCTTGCGCATGTAGGCACTCTGGGTAAGCTCCATCCGGATGAGCGCTTCTTCGGTCATATCTTCGTACTCGTGCTGCGAGCTCTCGAATTTCACGACGCTGTTCTCGCGCTCCATGGTGGTCCGCGCCGCGTCGGACTTGTGCATGCCGAGGAAGTACGTCTCCGCGCCCCGCGCAGACGACGAGGCGGCCGCGTTGACGTGCAGTGAGATGAAGAGCTTACCGCCGCGCTCGTTTGCGATGCGGCCGCGATCACGCAGCTCGATGAATCGGTCATCCCGGCGGGTGTAAACCACGTTCACGCCGAGGCGTTCTTCGAGGTATCCCCCTAGCTTGAGGGCGACGTCGAGCGTGATGTCTTTCTCACGCACGCCGTGCGCGAGCGCCCCCGGATCCTTGCCTCCGTGTCCCGCATCGATCACGACCGTATTCAGCATCCACTGCCGTCCCTCCACGGACGGCTCGCCCTGCGTCCCGCCGTTCCAATCCGGCCGCTCGCGCCGGGCTTCCGGATCGGCAGTATCCGCCCCCCGGGTCGATCCCGACGTCGATGCCGCACGAACGGGTATCGGCAGTTCCCTGGGGACCTCGGGCGCGGAGGCCTGGCGCTCCGATGCGTAGGTCATGCCCAGCAGCACGTCGGCCGACTCGCGGTCCCGATAGGCTGTCGTCTCGACCACTCGAGCCGCCTCCAGCGTGAAGCGGAAGATCAGGTGTCCGGATGCTTCCTCCTCCACGTAGCTCGCCACCGGTCCCTCGGCAGGATCGGCCTGATAGCCCGCCGCCAGACCCGTATTGAAGAGGATCATCTCGACCCGGCCCCCGCCGATCTCACGCGGCTCGCTGTAGGCCGGCACGGGGGCGTCGACGTGAAAGCGAATCACGTAACCGAGTCCGTCGGACCGCTCCGCAAAGGAGACGCGCTCGACGTTGGGCGCCGCATCTACAGCGCCGACGAGACATACGACGGCCCACGCCGCAAAACAGGCGCGGAGGAGGCTTCGAAAGGGTAACGACGACATCGGTTGGCGGCTTCCTGTTCGACACGCCCATCACGACGAACATATTTCGTGCCGCTCCGGAGCCCGGGAGCGCGTGAAGACGAGACGCGTTTTCCGGGAAAGTCTTTCCGGAGAGACGCCACGCTTCCGATTCGCCCGTCCGGCATTGATCCGCCAGGCCATAACGCCAGACCAAAACCTGCAGCGGTCACGCCCGGCGGGGAGCTGCACGTCGGCCTACAAGATGCAACGGACCCGAGTTAAAGTAAAGCCTTAAGTAAGATTTCGCTGTCCGTTCCCACAAAATTACCCCCGGGCCCGCTCCCGGTCACCACTCCAGCTCGTCCGACTCGCCCAGCAAGAGCTCGAACCGGCGCTCGATGAGCCGGTCGCGAGCCTGCGCCCGCTCGTCGATCTCCGCCCGCTCCTCCTCGAGGCGTTCGGCCAGCTGTTCGATGCGCTCGCGGCGGAGCTCCATCTTTTTGTCGAAGATCTCGCCCAGCGCGGCCCGCAGCTCGGCCTCCAGCTCGGGCCGCTCGGCCTGGTCGGCGCGGCGGATGCGGCGCGCGAGCTCGCGGGCCTTCCGTTCCAGGTTCGCGACGGTCCGGTGCTCCTCGAGAAGGGTCTCCATGCCGCCCCGGATCTCGGCGCGCAGGTGATCCAGAAGCGGCTCCATCGGCGGGATGTGCGGGGGTTCGAAATCCGCCATGAACCGGCGGAGGCCGTCGCGGCCGCGTCCAACCGACCGGTCGCCCCCAGTCGGACGCACGTGAGGCCCGGCCCGGTCGACGCGGTGGCCGTCGATGCGGATGATGACGCGGCTGCCCGGGTCGGAGACCGGCTCCCCGTCGATGAGCAGACGGCCTTCGTCGTCGACCTCGATGATTATGTCGGTGGATGGGCGCGGCTCGGCGGCATCCTGGGCGAATGCCGATGGGCGCGCGCCCATGGCGGCGATGCAAAGAATGCCCACTACCGCTCCGGGGAGAAGATCACGTATCCCGTTCTTGCTCTGCATGGCGCTCGTCGTCTGGTCCGTGGAGGTGTTACCAGTCCATTTCGGGGAGGAGCTCTCGGAGCCGGCGCTCCACGATCTCCTCTCGCTGCCGCTCACGCTCGGCGAGGCGACGCTCGAGCTCGCCGAGACGTCGTTCGAGCTGTTCGATCTCGCGACGGCGGTTCTCCTGCTTGAGTTCGAAGATGCGGTCGAGCCGGCGTCGCAGGTCTTCGATCCGTTCCTCTCGTTCCTCACCTGCTCTCGACCGCCTGATCTGCCGGGCCCTCTCGACGGTCTCCTGCTCGAGCTGCCGCTCGCTGACGAGCCGATCGAACAAGCCCTCATTGTCCTGCCGGATCTCGTCGAGATAGTGCTCGAGCTCGATACGGGGAAGATCGCCGGCGATCCGGGCGGCCCGGGCAGCGTGCTGGCTCATCTCGCGGGCGAGCTGCTCGAATTCCCGCACGTGGTCCTCAGAAAAGCGTTCACGCAGCGCCCGCTGCAGTTCATCCAGTCGTGCGGCCTGCTGCCCCAGCGCCCGTGCCTGTCGGTCGAAGGTGGCGGCGTGAGGAGGCACCGGCGGGTCGAGGTTCTCCGCATCCTCCCGGAATTCAACCCGCACCTCCGGCGGCACGACGTCGCGAAGGAGCGGCGGCCGGAAGAAGCCCGTACGATCTGCGAGGCGCAGGCGGTCGCCGTCGAGGACGAAGAAGGCGTCACCGAGTCGCACGACCGGTTGTACGTCCCCGCTGAACGTGTAATGAGCCGTGATGCCGTCCGGCTCGAAACCGTCCGGGAGCTGCTCCGGCGGAATTCGTCGATCGTCGACGTACACCTCGCCGTCGACGACGCGCACGGAGCGCTGATGCTGCGCCGCGGCGGGTCCGCTCCAGAGCACGGTCAGTGCCGCCAGGGCACCGAAGAGGGCGTGGCGAA
>CAZXHQ010000191.1:0-7036 GCA_964640145.1 uncultured Rhodothermales bacterium
CCGGCTCGATCTCGACAAACACACCGAAGTTGGTGATGTTGCGGACTTTTCCGCGCATGACCGTTCCCGGCGGATAGCGATCCGAGATGCCTGTCCAGGGATCTGGCTCGAGCTGCTTCATGCCGAGGGAAATCTTCTTCCCCTCCTTGTCGATGTTCAGGATCTTGACCTTCACCAGCTGACCGAGCGAGACCATCTGGCTCGGGTGGCGGATGTGCTCCGTCCAGCTCATCTCGGAGATGTGCACCAGGCCTTCGATGCCCTTCTCGAGCTCGACGAAGGCGCCGTAGTCGGTAATCGACACGACCTTGCCCTCGACGACTTCGCCCTCATCGTACTTCTCGTTGATGTCCTCCCAGGGATGCGGCTGGAGCTGCTTGAGCCCGAGCGAGATGCGCTGGCGCTCTTTGTCGTAGTCCAGCACCACCACGTTGAGCTTCTCGTCCAGATCGACGAGTTCCGACGGGTGCGAGACGCGTCCCCACGAAAGATCCGTGATGTGGAGAAGTCCGTCGACGCCGCCGAGGTCGATGAAGACGCCGAAGTCGGTGATGTTCTTGACCGTACCCTCGAGGATCTGACCGGCCTCCATCGTCGAGAGGATCTTCTCTCGCTGCGCCTCGAGCTCTTTCTCGATGAGCGCCTTATGCGAGACGACGATGTTCTCGTTCGACGGGTTGAGCTTGACGATCTTGAATTCCATGCGTTTCTCCAGGTACGCATCGAAGTCGCGCACGGGGCGCACGTCGATTTGCGAACCGGGAAGGAACGCTTCCATGCGGCCGATGTCGAGCTCGACGATCATGCCGCCCTTGATGCGGCGGACGATCGTGCCCTCGATGATACTGCTGGTGTCGTAGGCTTCCTCGATACGCTGCCAGCGGCGCAGCTTGTCGGCCTTCGTCTTCGAGAGGACGAGCTGGCCGTGGTAGTCTTCGAGACGGTCGACGAAGACCTCTACTTCGTCGCCGGACTCGAGCTCGCGATCGAACTCGCCGAGCGAGACGACGCCGTCGCTCTTGAACCCGATATCTATAACGACATCCTTTTCGCCGACGCTGACGACCCGGCCGCGAACGATTTCCTGTTCCTGAACTTTCGTAAACGACTCGTCGACCAGCTTCATGAGCTGATCGTAGGACTGAGCGGCCTTCACCTCCTCTTCGTCGCCGCTCTCGAGCTCCTCGAGCGTTACGACGCGCCCCACGATTTCCCCCGTGTATCCGACCCGGCCCGTGGCTTCCAGCCCTTCGGCCCCGGATACGGATGCGAGCGGGGCTCCCTGCTCGACGGAGATGCCGGCATCTTCGGCCTTCGGAACGGCCATGTCGGCCGTGGCCGCTTCCACGGCACGCTCGAGGAGCGGACGCTCGTCTCGATCTTCGCCTGCCTCAGGGACGTCGCCGTCGTCGTCCGCCTCGGCTCTAGGTTCGGCGGCCGTCTCTTCCTCCTCGCCCGGAGACTCACCTTCGGCGGCCGGCGCCTCTACCGCGTCTTCCGCCTCGTCTGTTTCGGAACCTTCGGCTTCGGCGGATACGTCTTTGTCGGCCTCAACGTCGTCCGCCTCAGACTTGCCGGCCTCAGGCTCGGCGGCCTCAGGCGTATCGGCCTCCGCCGTCGCCTCCTCCTCGCCGGCGGAATCCGTCTTTGCTTCCGCCGCCTCGCCAGCATCCGGCTCGTCTGCCTTGCCGTTCTTCTCAGTGGTCGCGGCCTCGCCCTTTGCTGCGGACGCGTCGTCCGCCTGAATGTCCTTCTCCTCGACTGCTTCCGTGTCTTGTGCTCTTTGCTGATCTTCAGCCATATAGTTCTCCGGGACCACTGTCGGCGATGCCGGATGCATCGCACCTCTCAATCCAGCAGCAACCCTGCATTTACAAAGCGCTCGCGCGACGGCCCTTCCTGTGTCGTGCGAACCCTTCTCTGGGTTAAACTAAGGAAGACCGCCGGAGAAGGGCCATGCTGGCCGCACGCCATAGACGTGCGGTCCGGCGATCATTTTTCATGCGAACGTTGCTATACGGTGGAAAGGTTCTCCCGTTCCTTAACTGCTTGTATTACAACGTTTACCTGCTCATCGACGTCCAAGTCGGAGGTATCCAGTTCCAGCGCGTCCTCTGCTTTGCGCAGCGGCGCGGTCGCCCGGGCGGCGTCGATCTTGTCCCGGGCACGGATGTCCTCCAACACCTCTTCGAGCGTCGTCTTCAATCCTTTCGCCTGCATCTCTTCATAACGGCGTTCCGCCCGGACGCGTTCGTCCGCAATCATGAAAACCTTGAGGTCGGCGTTCGGGAAGACGACGGTACCGATGTCCCGGCCGTCGAGGACGACGCCGCCGCCCTCCTGCTCGTATCCCCGGGCTATGCGCCGCTGTTCCTCGACGAGCTTCGCGCGGACCTCGGGCAGCGCCGCGACGGCGCTCGACGTCCTCGTCACGGCGTCCGATCGTATCTCGTCGGATACGTCTTCCCCGTCAAGTAGGACGTGCTGACCGTCCGCGCGCAGACGAACGTCGATCCGAACGCCCGGCAAGAGCCGGCGCGCTTCCTCGACGGACGGCTCTGCACTGCTCCGGAGAAACGCGAGGGCTACGGCCCTGTACATCGCGCCCGTATCGAGGTACATGTAGCCGAGCCGCTCGGCCACGGCTCGCGCCGTCGTCGATTTGCCCGACCCGGCTGGACCGTCTATTGCAATAATCAAGAAGCTGTGTCGGATGCTGTACGGAGTGGCGGTCCCGCTGCTGAGATAACGAAAAAGTACCGCGCGCCGAAAGTAACGTCTCAGACTACAAAAGGGGAGTCCCTACTGCAACCGCAAGGAACCGAGAGGTGTTCGTGAATTGGACGTGGATAGGCTCCGGTGAGCCTCCGGCCGCATTGGGACCTTCGTGGGTGGCGGGGCCGAGCCGTCGTCCCTACTGAGCGAAGCTCGAACTCGTTCGCCCAAGGTCCCGGCTTACTATCGTGATCGGCTCCGGGTAATCGATAGCCCCGAGCGGCGTGTCGATGGTCGGCACCGCTTCGAGCTTGACGTTCTTCGGCTCGCCGCCCTGCCCGACGACCGACAGCGCGAGCTCCACCATATCCTGCGCGTTCCTGTCGAAAAAGTCCACCAGGTCCAGCTCGATCCCGACCGGGATATGCCGCACCTCCCCGGGCGGAAGCACGAACGCCTCGTCGATGACTCCGCTGACCGTCTCCCGGTCCTCAAGCAGCAAAGTCCACGCCATGCGTACCATACGGGCCTGCACCGCATTGTCTTCCGGGTTGCGCGCGGCCACGAATAGGTCGAAGCTCAGGGGCAGCTCACCGGCAGCGACCGCCGCACCGATGCGGACTACGTCTCTCGCGCGGAGATCCTGATACGAACGAATACGTTGAACGTCGACGCCCGCGAGCTCCGTTTCATCAACCCGGTCCAGGGCGAATTCTACCATACGAAGCGCCGCCAACTCGCGAAGGGACTGGCATCCCTGTAGAACGCCGGCCGTCCCCACGCATAGAATCGCTGCAGCGAGCAAGCCGCCGTATGCCTTCATACCGTATCTTTACTCAGGTTCGACTCAACCGGTTATGCGCAAGCTCAGGCACGAAGAGATACCACGACCGGATCCTGCCCGGATTGATTCGTTACCTAAGCATCCCATATCCATTGTCCTCGATAACGTGCGCTCCATCCATAACGTCGGGTCGATATTTCGGACCTCGGACGCGGCGCTGATCGAGAAGATGTATCTGACCGGAATTACCGGCACGCCTGAGAACCGCGGCCTCCATAAGTCGGCTCTCGGGGCGCAGGAGACGGTGGAATGGTCCTACGAAGAACACGCCCTCAGCGTCGTGCGGGATTTAAAGGCGAGGGGACATACCGTGGGCGTGCTGGAAATTACCGATCAGCCCTCCTATACGACGAATGTCCCGGAAGACGTCTTCCCCCTGTGCTTGGTCGTCGGCAACGAACTCTACGGCGTGGACGCAGAAATCGTATGTGAAGCCGACCTCGCACTCGAGATACCTCAATATGGTGCCAAACAATCCATGAACGTCGCGGTCGCCTACGGTATTGCCGTCTTCGATCTCGTGCGGGCCTACCGTGCCCTGGCGGGTCTTCGGCCTTCTCCCGATGGCGCCGAGGCCGTTCAGGAGGCTCCTCGGCATGAATGACTTTTCCGCCGGCAGCGGTCCTCGCGACGAACCCCCTGCCGGGAACGGCCTTTTCGACGAGTTCCCCCCGACGTCCACCGACGAGTGGGAGGCGCAGATCCGTAACGATCTGAGCGGCCGTGCCTACGACAAGATGCTCCTGTGGCATCCGTTCGCGGAGGTGACCGTCCGGCCGTACTACCGCGCGGAGGATCTGGCCGAGCTGGCCCACCTCTGTGCCGACCTCCAGACTGTGATCGCATCGCCGTCCTGGAGCATTCGGCAGGACGTCACAATCGGGGACGTCGAGATGGCCGCCCGTCGAATGGAGGAGGCCGTCAGGGGGGGCGTCGGCATCCTGGGCCTCGACCTGTCCACGCTCGGGCGCGCGCCCCTATCCGAGCGCGTACTGCATGAGCTTCTAGGAAGCCTCGACCTCGAAAACACGACTCTGCACGTCGAGGCGGGTATCCACAGCCTCTCGCGGCTCGACGAGGTGGCAGACCGGACGGAACAGGCTGCTACGGCCGCCTTCGACCCCTTTTCAGAGCTGGCGCGAACCGGGCGCTTCTCGGAACGATGGATGGACGAGGCGGCCGCTGCCGTTGAAGACCGGTCGTCCCGCGTCCTCCGCGCCGCCGCCGATCCGTACCACGACGCGGGCGGAGATCTGGTGGAAGAAACGGCGTTCATGCTGGCGGCGGTATCCGAGTACCTGGTGCGTCTGACGCATCGCGGAGCATCGATCGAGCAGATCCTCGGACGCCTCTCGATCTCCCTTCCCGTCGGGACGTCCTTTTTTCCGGAGATCGCCCGTCTTCGCGCCGTGAGACTGCTCATTCCGCAGCTCGTCGCCGCCTTCGACGGCGGGGCCGCCGCCCCCGACGTTCCGATCCATGCCTCCGTGTCCCGGCGCAGCATGACGCTGTACGATCCACACACCAACCTGCTTCGGTCCACCACTGCAGCTGCGGCGGCCGTCCTCGGCGGTTGCGACATCCTTAACATCTCGGCCTTCGACGCGCTCGGCGGCGGCCCCTCGAATCTCGGGTGCCGTCTGGCACGAAACATCCAGCATCTGCTTCGCCACGAAGCCCATCTCGACAAGGTCGGCGATCCGGGGTCGGGCAGTTACTACGTGGAAGTCCTCACGGATGCCGTGGCCCGCTCGGTGTGGACCCTCTTCAAACAGGTAGAAAGTAAGGGCGGCCTCCTTGCAGCGACCCGCAGCGGCATGGTCGGGTCGCGACTGACGGCCTCGCGGCAGCGGCTCTTCGACGAGGTCGCACGGCGCGACCGCATTCTCGTCGGCACGAATCAGTATCCGAACCCCGACGAGCATCGGCTCGAAGAGGCCGCCGGAGGGGCAGACCGGACCGGGCCGGCGCCGGACGACCCGGGCGAACGCATTTCCGAGCCGCTTCGACCGCGCCGGGCTGCCGACGAAATCGAGCAGCTTCGCCTTCGCACCGAGCGGCACGAGGCCGTCGCCGGACGACGGCCCACGGCGGCCATCCTCCCGGTCGGCGATCCGGTCATTCGGAGCGACCGCGCGCGCTTTGCGTCGAATTTTCTCGGATGCGCCGGCCTGGACATCCGGGAAGCCGAGCCCGTCGAACGGGCCGAGGATGCCCTGACGACCGTCCGCGAAACGCCGTCCGACCTCCTCGTCATCGCCGGGCCGAACGAGGTCTACACACATCATCTTATCCATGACCTAAAACAGTCTAATCGCTTTCGTGCCATAGGGATCGTTGCTCGAACAGAGGCGGTAGCTAATGCCGACTTCTGGATATACGGAGACGCGGACATGCGCGAGACGCTCGCGGCCGTGCAGGACCTGCTGGGCATGAAGGAAGACGCATGAAACGACCGGATTTCAGCGGCGTGCCGTACCGGCCGGGCGGCCTGCGCAGCGCCCCCCTCGAAAGCAGCTGGCAGACCCCCGAGCAGATCCTCGTGCGCTCCGCCTACGGTAGCCGTGACCTCGACGCTCTGCAGCATCTGGAGTATGCGGCAGGCCTTCCCCCGTTTCTGCGGGGCCCGTACAGCACGATGTACAATCTGCGCGCGTGGACCATCCGCCAGTACGCGGGCTTCTCCACGGCAGAGGAATCGAATGCCTTCTACCGGCGAGGGCTCGCATCCGGCCAGAAGGGCCTCTCGGTCGCCTTCGATCTTGCGACCCACCGCGGCTATGATTCCGATCACGAACGCGTCGTGGGCGACGTCGGCAAGGCAGGCGTCGCCGTCGACACCGTCGAGGACATGAACATCCTCTTCGACGGGATTCCTCTCGACCGGATGTCGGTCTCCATGACCATGAACGGGGCCGTCATTCCCATCATGGCCTTCTATATCGTGGCGGCGGAGGAACAGGGCGTACCGCCCGCTTGCCTCGCGGGCACCATTCAGAACGACATCCTCAAGGAGTTCATGGTGCGGAACACGTACATCTACCCGCCCGCACCCTCGATGCGGATCGTCGGCGACGTCTTCGCCTACGCCGCGGCGCACATGCCGCGCTTCAACTCTATTTCGGTCAGCGGCTATCACATGCAGGAGGCCGGTGCCACCGCCGACATCGAGCTGGCCTACACGCTCGCCGACGGGTTGGAATACCTCCGCACGGGGCTCGAGGCGGGCCTGGAGGTCGACGAGTTCGCGCCGCGGGTCTCGTTCTTCTGGGGAATCGGGATGAATCATTTCATGGAGATCGCCAAGATGCGCGCCGGTCGACTTCTCTGGGCCAAGCTCGTCAAGCGCTTCGACCCGAAGAACCCCAGGTCGATGGCCCTGAGAGCCCACTGCCAGACGTCGGGTTGGAGCCTCACCGAACAGGATCCGTTCAACAACATAGCGCGCACCTGCATGGAGGCCCTCGCCGCGGCCCT
>CAZXHQ010000192.1:0-7001 GCA_964640145.1 uncultured Rhodothermales bacterium
TTGCGTATCCGCACCCGTTTTCGTACGATGCGGTTCCCGCTCACCTGAGAGACAGACCTTTCAGTGGTCTCTGAGCCATGGTCTCGAACGTCCTCGCCGCCGCCGCCGTTCTCCGTCGACATTTCCGACGGCTGGCTTCGATGGGCCTGCTCGGCCTGCTGGGCGCCGTAGGGGTGGTTCCCCTCGCACTTTACATGCCGAGACACGATGGGTCCCGGTACGTCCTCCTCTCCCTGGTGTGCCTCTACGCCGGGCGCAAGATCGTGCACCTTCTGCACGCCCGCGCTGCCGAGAAGCAGCTCTCCATGGAAGAGCATTTCATACGGTACGGATCCTCCGGCCGCCGCGTTCAGCAGTGTGTGCAGAACGAGGAGCACATGTGGACGAAGAGCGGCATCGTGGCCGGCCTGAAGTCGATCGCCGGCCACCGCCTCCCCGGCAGCTTAATGGTCGACGAGAAGCGACAGTGGATCTATCGGCGCTATCGGCAGGTGTTCCGGTCGCTGCTGCCGCGCACCGCCGTCATCGACTCCGGACTCGTCGCCGTCATCGCCGTCACGATGCTGCTCGCCCCCACGATTTCGGTCGACCTGCGAACCCTGATGTTTTTGGCCGGCTTCCTCGCGCTCGCCGTCACCGGCGGCGTCGAGACTACCCGCTGGTTCGTCGACCGCCGGCTCTCGGAAGGGCTCGACCGCTGGTTCGGCACCCTGAGCGAATGGACCCTTCGAGAGTGCCTGGAGGCGCTGGACGTTCCTTCGGGCGCCTATTATCACCGCCTCCTCTATTTCACGCAGCCATGGTTTGCCGACGGCTCGGACACCGGGCAGGACGGTGACGCCGTCTACGTGGTCTTCGGAGACGGCGGCGTGCTGCCGGCCGGACTCGTTGACGACGAAGAAGGCTGAGCCGTCCGCCGTCGACCGGCCTCATGCAGCGAAGCCCCTCCGTTAGCGTCGACCGTCCGGCGCTGCCTTCGCCTCGCGTTCGAAGCCGGCGCGCTCGAGCACCTCGCGGATTTTGTCACGGCGCTTCTCGAGCATGTCTCGCTCGAACGGCGCGTCGGCACGGACCTGAAGCGGTTCGAGCGTCTCGGCCTGCAGCACGATCAGCAGCTCTTTCTGCGAGACCGTCGTCTGCGTGACGCCGAACACGTAGCGGAGACCGAAGAACCACGACGGCAGGTCCTTCAGCAGGGGAATGCCTCGGCGGGAGACGGCCTCCTCCGTCGAGTAGAGTCCGCCGATAATGGTCTGCTCTCCGTCGAGAAGAAGCACCTGCGTCGCCGCATTGTTGCGGTCGATGACCAGGCCCTGCAGCGAAGGACGGCCGTTGGACTTCTCCACAGTAACGTCCAGATGAATGAAGTCCAGCTCAGGCGCATCCACGGTATCCGTGACGGCCTGGCTCAGCAGGGTCGGCACGACGTCGATGATGATTCCGGTTGAATAGAACTGCGTCACGGTATTTCCGGAGAAGTCTCGGATCTGGACGGGCACGTCCGACCCGATCTGTATGCGACCCTGCTCTCCGCTCTGAACGGTGATCTCCGGGTTGGCCACCGTCTCCCCGATGCCTTCGTTTTCGAGGAGCCGGAAGAGCTGGGTAAGCGTGGACAGCTCCAGCGACGCCGGCGCCTCCAGAATCTCGCTGAAGTCGTCGAAGATCTCTTCGGTCTTCACCTTGAACTGGGGCACTTCGCTGGTGCTCGCCGTGCCGCCGGACCCGCCGCCTTGTTGACCGGTGCCGTCGCCGAAGAGCACGTTCCAATCCATGCCCAGCTCGCGAGCGCGCGTCAGGTTCAATTCGAAAAGAACGGCATTGATGCGAATCTCGCGGGACGCCAGCGTGGCCGGCCGTTCGACCTGCTGGCTCGTTCCGGAGGCGGCCCCGGCACGAGCCTGTGTGGCGTCGAGCACGGAATCCGTATCGGGCGCTTCCTCTACGACGAAGTAGCGATCCGTCTCCCGATATCGGAGGCCCTTATAATCGACGACGAGCTCTAAGGCATCCAGAAAGTGCATGCCTGCGATCGAGACGCCGATCGGAAAATCGGACGACGTCGGGTCCACGACCTGCTTCCCCGTTACCCGCTCGAAAACCGGATTCAGGAAGTCGACGAACACGTCAAAGGGCGTCGACGGAAGAAAGGACACGAGCTGATCGGGCGGAACGTACGTCCGTAATTGCCGCTGCGTGGGCCGGTCCTGGGCCCGCGCGTCCGTGGGAAGGACCAAGATCAATCCAAGGGCCAGAAGGGCGCCCAGGGCTACTGCGGAATATATGCTTCGTACCGTCATCGTCTGCTGAAACCGTTGTGTGTGATTCGGAGGCGCGGAACGCCTCGCCGGAATGTGCATGATCTGGGTTGCCGTCGGAGAATTAGTTCAGGGGCGACAGGCGGGCCGGGCCGATGGCCTGTCGGTACGAGGCCTCGCCGTCGATCGTCATCACGACCTCGTCGATGATCCCGCCCTTGTTGAGCCTGGCCACGACGCGGCCGCCCACGGGATCGACTTCGACGACCTGGCCGAGATAGACTTTCTCGCCGACGCTGACGGACCTCAATTCGTCCGATTCCCGGAAGACGGCCTTATCGCCCACGATCGAGACCAGATCGGCCTGATCGACGTCGAGGCGGCCGTACGTATTGGGTGGAATCTGACGCAAGACCGCCGGATAGAAGGGGTTCGCTGCCGGTCGGACGTCGGGGAGAACGTCGAGGGGCACCGGCGGCAGCTCGTCGCTGCCGGCGATGGCGATCGTCTCGTCTTCGTAGACGCCCTCGTCCATGCGCTCCGGGGCGCTCGCCCCTTCGATCCCGTCGAAATAGGCTTCGAGCCGGCCACGAAATGATACCATCACGTCCAGCCGATCCGTGCCCCGCTGCCGGTCCTTGGTCACCAGGTCGATCTGGTCGAGCGAGAGCTCTCGGATGCGATAAAAATTGCGGTTGTTCTCGAGCTCCCAGACGAGACGGTAAAGGCTGTTGTAGTAGGCCCTGCCCGATACCTGAAACGCATAGTACGCGTAGTCGGCGGTCCGATGCTCGCCGGCGTAGGTGACGTCGAAGTTCTTGAAACCGGCGCCGGTATGGTCGTTCAGGTAGCCGACGACCTCCGCAGTGGTAAGCTCTTGCGGAATGACCTTATACCGGGCACGCCATTTGCGCACGGCGTTGTCGGCCATGTGAGCAAGCGATGCCTGCTCCGTTTCCAGCGTGATTAGCTCGGCGTGCTTCATGGCGGCGACCTGTTCGGCCTTCTCCAGACGTTCCAGCTGCTTGGGCTGATGGCCGAAGGTGTAGTAACCGCCCACGGCAGACACGAAAATCCAGCATGCGGCCATAATCCAGCCGTTGACTCCGATTCGCTTCATCATTCCGTCCCGTTTTGATCGTTCGATTGGCTGGTAGCGTCGTCGACGAGGGCTTCGTCGTCGAGCTTTACGTGGTCCCTCAGATACCGCGCGGCGTAGGGGAGAGAGTCCGCCACGGGGATCGACATCGTGTATGAATACACGGGCCATTCACGAATTTCGGAGAATGTCAGCGACTCGATGGTACCGTCGACGCGGGAGGCGAAGACGACGACCTGGTCTCGCGAGGTCGCATTGCCTGAGAGCTGAATGCTAACCCCGCTCGGCACGAAGCTCTCGATCCAGAAGCCCGATACGGTGGAGGCCTCTTTGGAGGTGTGCTCGAGCATCCGGCTCCACCGATCGCTTCCGATGAGCAGCGTATCGAGCACCTCGATGGCGCGAGTGTACGTTGCGTATAGATGCTCCATGGAGTCGATGCGCGCCTGCAGCACCGAGATGTCTTCGTTCACCTCGTTCGGCGCGACCTCGCCGAGCCGATTCCGATAGGCCTCGATCTCCGTCTCGGCCGTCGAGTAGCGCGTCATGAAGAAGAGGGTCGTCATGACGATCAGGAGACTCATGGCCACCATGTGCACCGATACGGGCAGCCTGAACTTTCGGCGCGACAGCTTCCTGGGCAGGAAGTTGACGCTTTCGAAGGAACCGGCATAGGCCGACCCCTCGAGCACCCGCAGGGCAGCGCCGCACGCCGAAACGAGGGCCGTGGCGGAATCCGTTTCATCGACGTCCATCTCCGGCAGGTAGTCTCGAAGCAGATCGACCTCGGCATCCGGGAAGAACACGCCGAACGTGTCGGCCAGCTCCGTCTCGTGCTCCTCGCTGAGAAGGAGCACGTGATCCACCTCGCCCCGGCCATGTTCGTCCTGCTGCAAGAGCACGCGGCTGCAGACCGTTTCGGCCTGATCGAAGGCCGTCAGGGAGCGAAGAATCTCCGCATGGTGTACGGTATCGCCGCTGAGAAAGAGCACGAGCGTGTCTTCCGCGCCGGCACGCACGACCACCGTGTTGGCCTTCTCTGCCGCGTTCGACCCCTGTTCATCGCCCTCGTCGTCGAAGAGCTGCACGCGCTCTTCCGCTTTAGCCGTTCCGCGGCCGCGAAATCCGAACACGTCTTTCACGGAGCGCGCCAGACCCAACAACACGGAAAGTTCGCTGTCCACCAGCGCGGCAAGGGGCTCGAGGTCGGTATTTTGCCGCAGATCGACGAGCGTCGACGTTACCGAATCGGTCGGCTTGGGGAAGAGCGCGAGGTACCGGCTGTCCGATTCGTCGGTCCGGCTCATCGGCAGGAACACGGTCCGGTCCGCGTCGAATGCGCCGCTATACTGCGTCGCGAGCACCTCCAGGAGCGTATCCTGGCCGTGCTCGCCCCCAGGAAGGTGAATGTCTACGAACGGCGCCTCGGCCGCATTCAGCGCGAAGGCCAGCACGGCATCCCCGTAGCCGGCGTCGGAGACCTCGGCAAGAATGCGTCCGAGCTCGAATTCGAAGGAGGGAGCCGCCGGCGCCGCCGCTCCCGGCTCCCCTTCCTCTTCCGATACGCCGAACTCGGCACCGAGGAAGAGATTCGTGTTCGAGGACGTCCCGTCGCCAAACTCCAGCGTGAAATCTTCGCCGCCTCCGACGGGCTGATCCTTCATCTGCTCGGCCGGGTGCCCGGAAGGCTCCTCGTATCCTGTTGCGGCGCGCTGCCGCGAGAATCGCCGCGCGACCTGCGGTCCGTCCGGCCCCTGCTCCAGCAGGACCGCATGGACGGCGCGCGACGTGGCCGCGATGCCGAGAACACGTTCTGAGGTCTTATGCTTCTTGCTCATTGGAGACGTAATGCATCTACAGAGTGATGAGCCGCTAGGAGAGCAGCTGTTGAATTCGCCGCTTGTTGTTCGCGTAGTTCATGGCCGTCTCCGGCGTGATCAGACGCTGCCGGACGAGCCGAAAGAGATCCTGCTCCATGGTGATCTCACCGTGGGAACCGCCCTCCCACATCATCTGATAGATCTCCGCCGTGTTGTTATTCTTGATGGCCGCACGCGCCGACGGCAGCATCCACAGCACCTCTTTCGCCAGGATCCGACCGCCTCCGACCTTCGGGCAGAGTTTCTGCGAAATGACGCAGCGAAGCACGTCCGCCAGGCGATTCCGCACGCGTTCCTGCTCGTGCGGGGGATATTCGGCGATGATGCGGTCGATGCTTTCCACTGCGGAGCTGGTATGCAGCGTGGAGAACACCTTATGGCCGGAGTCGGTGATCTCGAGGCCGGCGGAGATCGTCGAAGGATCGCGCATCTCTCCGATCACGACCATGTCGGGGTCCTGCCGCAGGGCCTGCACGATGCCGTCTTTGAACGATCGAACGTCCTTGCCCACCTCTCGGTGACGGACGATGCTCCGCCTCGACTCGTGCATGTATTCGATCGGATGGCCGATGATGACGATGTGCGCGGCCATGTCCCGGTTGTTGGCGTCGATGATGGCATCGAGCGTCGTGCTCTTACCCGAGCCGGTGACGCCGGTCACGAGGGTCAGGCCGTCCCGCTCGTAGCGGAACATGAGGGCGCGTTCGATGACGGGGTGAAACCCGATCGACTTGATGGGCCGGACCTCGTTGGTGATGGCACGCACGGAGATCGCCAGCTGGTCGTAGTCGAAGTAGAGAGAGCAGCGGAAGCGGTGGCGGCCCTTGCGGCCTTCGCCCAGATCGATCGTTCGGGAGAAGTCGACGGCGTAGTTTTCGAAGAGGACGTCGGTCTGCCGGTCGTTCAGCTGGCACAGGAGCAGGCCGTTCGCCTCGTCGACGGTGTAACGGCCCATTTTTTCATGCGGCCGTTTTTCACCGTCGATTCGAAACCAGACGGCCGTGTTGGCGGCCGGCCCGCCGAAGTCCATGTCGGACGCGCCCGTCTCGATCATGTAGCGGAGGAGCACGTCGAGATGTGAGGAGAGCGCGACGCGGTCGCCGTCCGACAGCCTACGCACCTCGTCGGCGACATGCCGGATCCGGCCGTCGCCCTGCAATGCTCGAGGGATGCGGTCCGCGATGTCGCGGCACAGCGCCGGTACCTCCACGGTCGGAGGAGACGATGGCGCGCGGCCGTTGGACGCCGGTGTGTCGTGGAGAACTGACTTCACTGCCTGAGGAGAGTTAACTGGGTGAACCTGTGCTGGAAACACCCTCTGTATCGGCAGCGATCGGGAGAACCTAAGTCCGGCCGTAAAAAGATTTACCGATGGTCGTGCTGAATTCTACCTAGACCGAAAGTTCGAGAACGGTTGCGTTGTCTATCTATGTGTGTTTCAATGGGTTAGGGAGGGTCACACGCGCCGGCACGAGCCCGAAGGGAGACTGACGGCAGCCAATAACGGCGCTGCCCGCAACGCCGGGCGGGCTGGCGCCCGCCGCCCCCGTCACGACGGCGTTGCGGAGGCCGCAGAAATCGAAAAAGGACCGCAGCCGGCGGGCCGCGGTCCTCTTTCGCCGGGGTAAAGCTATCTGCGCGCTACCACTCGCTGTACGACACGAGTTTATACTCGATGATGCCGTCCTCGAAGATGGTCGTGAGCGCCGGGGAAGCGACCCGGTAGTAGATCTTGGGGGTGCCACTGAGCGTCGCCGTGCCCTT
>CAZXHQ010000193.1:0-7001 GCA_964640145.1 uncultured Rhodothermales bacterium
TGGAGAACTCCGTGGCGAACCGGCTGGATCGGGCCAGGCGGCGCCGGGCCTCTGCGTAGGCGAGCTCCGCGGCGACGGCCTCGACTTCCGGACTCACTTCGAGCGCGCGGCGGATCGCCTCGCCGACGTCGACCCGGAGCGTATCGGAAACCTGGGCGAACGCCGACGGGGCGGCACACAATGGAGAGAAAAGAAAGAGAAGGAATGCGATGCCGACCCGGTGCCGTCGCATGAGCTTACACTTCCCCTTCCAGGGTGTCGAGCGCGAGGCGTTCACCGAAGTTCTCGACGAGGTCCGGCAGTGCGTCGATGTCGCCGAGGATCACGTGGGCGCCGCGCTCGCGCAACAGGCGCTCGAGTTCGATCTTGTCTTCTATGTACGGAGGAATGTAGCCTATGGCCCACATACCGGCCTCGCGCGCACAGGTCATGTCGTCCACGGTGTCGCCTACGTAGGCCGAGACTTCCGGCTGGATGCGCCGCCCGGCGGCCGCCAGGATGGTCAGCGCATGCTGAAGCGGGAAGGCGTCCGGTTTCATCCGACCTTCCTGCTTTTCTTTCGCCACGATGAGCGGGAAGTATTTTTTCCAGCCGAATCGATCGATCGTCCATCGGGCTTCCGTCTCCGGGCGCCCCGTGACGACGCCCATGATACGTTCCCGGGTGCAGAGCTTCTCCAGCGTCTTCGTCTGAACAAGCGGCGGCTCCTCGGCGATGAAGCCGTCCCAGTTCTCGCCGCGGTAGCGCCGCTGAAATTCTTCGACGACCCGGCTGAATGGGACGGTCATGCTCGTGTCGGTCACGATCGCATGCGTCAGCTTCCAGTCGTCATTGAAGCCGCCGACGTTCTTGTACCGCTGAATCGTCCCCGGCAGGATGCGCCTCCCGGTAAACTGTTCAACGGTCTCTTCGATGGCGCGGCGGTAGGATCGGGACACGTCTACCAGGACGCCGTCCATGTCGAAGAAGAGCGCCTTCAGTTCGACCTTCTCTAGCATAGCTCTCACAGGTTTGATGGGACGCTAACACGGTTTTCCACACGCCCGGCGGTGGTCAGTTCCAGCGGAAGGCGCAAACGAAGCCGTCCTGGAAGCGCTCCTGCTCGAGATCTGTTCCGCAGGACCGTCCGCGACGAGATGCGCTACGAGTTCATCGTGACGAGGAACTCGTCGTTGTCCTTCGTGCCGCGCATCTTGTCGAGCAGGAAGGTCATAGCTTCGATCGGACTCATGTCGGCCAGCAGCTTGCGGAGGATCCACACGCGACCCAGCTTGGCTTCGGGCACCAGGAGCTCCTCTCGCCGCGTGCCGGACGTAATGACGTTGATGGCCGGAAAGATGCGGCGATCGGACAGGTTGCGATCCAACACGATCTCGGCGTTGCCGGTGCCCTTGAACTCCTCAAAGATGACTTCGTCCATCCGACTTCCCGTGTCGATCAGAGCCGTGCCGATCACGGTAAGCGAGCCGCCTTCTTCGACGTTTCGGGCGGAGCCGAAGAAGCGCTTGGGACCGCGCAGGGCGCCGGCCTCCATTCCACCCGAGAGCGTCTTGCCGGAGGTCGGCGTGACGGAATTGTTGGCGCGTGCCAGGCGCGTGATCGAGTCGAGCAGGATCACGACGTCCTGCCTGGCCTCGACCAGCCGCTTCGCCTTCTCGAGCACGATCTCCGCCACCTGCACGTGCCGATCGGGTTCCTGGTCGAACGTGGAGGAGATGACCTCGCCGTGCACGCTTCGCTCCATGTCGGTGACCTCTTCGGGCCGCTCGTCGACGAGAAGCACGATGAGGTAGACCTCGGGATGGTTCGTCGTGATCGCGTTGGCGATCTTCTGCAGCAGCACCGTCTTACCGGTCTTCGGCTGCGCCACGATGAGCGCACGCTGGCCCTTGCCGATCGGGGTAAAGAGGTCGAGAACGCGCGTGCTGTACTCGCTGGCCAGCGTCTCCATGCGGAGATGCTCATCGGGATACAGGGGGGTAAGGTATTCGAAGGCCTGGCGCTCCTCGATCTCCGAGGGCTTCCGACCGTTGACCTCGTTGACCTGGATGAGCGCGAAGAACCGCTCGCCCTCCTTGGGCGGACGCACCTCGCCGTTCACGGTGTCTCCGAGGCGAAGGCTGAACCGCTTGATCTGGGACGGCGACACGTAGATGTCGTCGGGGCTGGGCATGTAGTTGTATTCGGCCGAGCGAAGGAACCCGTATCCGTCGGGCAGAACTTCCAGAACGCCGACCTTGTGGATCATCCCCTCCAGCTCGGTCTTCTTCGGGTCGTGCTCGGCCATGTAATCGGGCCGCCCGTCGTAGACCTTTTTGCGCCGATCGTCGCGATTGCCGCTCTTCCGGTTGTCCCGTCCGCGGCGCTTCTTGCGGCCGTCCTGCTTGTTGGTGCGCCGCTTGTTGCGCCGGTCGTCGTTGCTTCGATTCCGGTCCCGAGTGTCCGGGCCTTCCTTGTCGTCCACGTCGGCTTTCCCGGATGATTTGTTCCCTCGCTGCGCCGACGACCCTTTCTGCCGGCGCTCGTCGTCGTCAGACGAATCCGACGAGCTGTCTCGCTTGCGGCCGTCCTGCTGCTGCTTCGGCGAGTCGGACCGATCGTCGGCCGCGCCGGAGGTCTTTTCGGCCGTCTGATTTTCGGTCGTCTGAGAAGATCGCCCGTTCTGCGACTTACGCTGCTCCTGCGTCCGACCGGAAGAGGCCTTGCTCGTTCCTTCTTTCCGTCCGTCGCCGGAACCTGCCCGGTCGGCCTGGTCGTCCGAACCCGCCGGCTCTTCGGAACGCTCCGGATCGTCCGACCGGCTCCGGTCTTCGGAACGTTCGCGGGGCTCCGACGGGCTCTGATCCTCGGAGCGCTTCGCATCACCGGTACGTTTCTGGGCGCTCTTTCCGCGAGACGGCCGCGAGGAGCCGTTGCCCGCTGCGGCCTCCGCGTTGGCTTCGATAATCCGATATATCAGATCCTCCTTCCGGCTCTGTGAGTAGCCGCTCAGGCCTAGTTCGCGAGCGATCTCCTTCAATTCGGGGAGCTTCTTCTCTTGCAATTCGCTGATCTTCATAACAAAGGTGTTGGGATTAGAAGCGGAGCGGATATGCTCCCTGGGGATGCCATGGCTCGCTGTGAGCGCATCATCGGTTTTGGTCGTCCGGACGGACAGCGCACTGGGTGCAGCACAGGGGCGGCTAAGAACACCTAGCAGGTGAATGCCGACTCGGTAGGCACGTGGACGGGGTCAGCAGCCCGACAGCAGCCCGGACGAGAAAAAAAGGATGGACCGCTCAGAGGATTCGATGCATGCGCACGAATTGCTCGAAGCACAAGATAGGCTATCTCGGCCTAAATTCAATTCCACGCCACTTCAGCAGTTAGGAATATTGTGTTAATCAATCCAAGAAACCGCACTTCCGAGGCGCTCCGGGGAAGAAACGTGGGCCGACGTGCGTGTTTCCCTCCGTCAGGAGACGGCACTTTCCAACTGCGCTACAACCAGGTGTGAACCGGTTATCAACAGCGTGTCGGTGTGGGAAGCGTCCGCAAGGAAGGCCTGGACTCCTTCCTCGACCGTACAGGGTTCGCCGACGCTAATGTCAAAAACCTGGAGCGACGCGGCAAGTTCCCCGGGAGTGCGGGCGCGGTCGGACGCCAGCCCGACGGGACGCACGGCGGCTCCCGCCGTGCGTAGCCGACGCGCCATGGACGCCAGGTCCTTATCCTGCATCACGCCTAGCAGCACGGTCAGCCGGCCGGAACGTCGACCGCATTCTTCCAGGTGATCGAGTATGGCCGCCAGCCCGTCGGCATTGTGAGCGACGTCGGCCACGACGAGCGGGGCTGCACGGAGGATCTCCAGGCGCCCGCGGAGGCCGCTCAGCTCGCGGACGTGTCGCAGGCCGTCCCGGATCACGCCCGCGCCGTCGTCGCCTGCTGCAACGGTCAGTTCCGCCGAACGAAGGGCCGTGCACGCGTTCCGAATCTGATGTCGACCCGGCAGGCCCACGTAGAGGCGGTCGTAGCTCCGCACCGGGGTGGTGACGTTCATGGTCGAGCCGTCGAGAGCCACGCTCGCTGCATGCACCGCGACCTCGCCGTCTATGAAGTGACACGCGGCGCCGCGTTCCTTGGCCGCGGCCCGTATCACATCGGATGCGGGAGGGCGGGCGGACGTCACGACAGGCACGCCGGGCTTGACGATTCCGGCCTTCTCTCGAGCGACCTCCTGAATCGTTCCGCCGAGAAACTCGGTGTGGTCCAGGCCGACGTCCGTGATCACGGAGAGGATCGGCGCGAGCACGTTCGTGGCGTCGAGTCGCCCGCCCATCCCGACCTCGACCACGGCCAGGTCGACGGCCTGCTCGGCGAAGTGAAGCAGGCTGAGGGCCAGTGTGAGTTCGAAGTAGCTGGGACCGATCTCCTCGACGATGCCGCGTGTGCCGAGCACGGCTTCGGCCAGCCATGCTTCCGGCGCGGGACGCCCGTCGACGCGCATCCGTTCGGCGACGTGGAAAAGATGGGGGGACGTGTGAAGCCCGGTTCGCATTCCTGCCGCGGTCGCGATGGCGGCGAGGACCGAGGCCGTCGATCCCTTTCCGTTCGTGCCCGCCACGTGCACGGTCTCGAACGCGTCCTGCGGATGCTCCAGCGATGCCAGAAGCCGCTCGATCCGGTCGAGACCCGGCTTGTAGGCGCCGGCACCCAGGGAGGCGAAGCGCGGGAGTCCCGCGAGCACGGCCTCCGCTTCCTGAATGTGTCGTTTGTCCATCTAGGCGTCGAGGAGATCGACGCGCCGCCGATCCCCCTTCTCGTGCTCCATGCGGATTCTGAGCGCGTCGGGGGGCAGGAGCCGCTCGACCTTCTCGGCCCATTCGACGACGCATACGCCGTCGCCGTAGAAATACTCTTCGTAGCCGAGGTCGAAAAATTCCTCCACCCGCTCGATGCGGAAGGCGTCGAAATGATAGAGCGGAAGCGTTCCCGGCATGTATTCGTTCAAGATCGTGAAGCTCGGGCTGTTCACCGCCTCGGGGTCGATGCCGAGGCCGGCGCCGATTCCTTTCGTCAATACCGTCTTGCCCGCCCCTAGATCGCCGTAGAGTGCGACGACGTCACCGGCGCCGAGGCGCTCGGCCAGCGAACGGCCCAGCGCCCGCGTCTCCGCCTCGGATGACGGCTGCGACGGGAAGAGATCATTCAGGCGAGTCATCTCTCGCCTACCCTCGCGGTCGCATCGTGATGACGGGCAAAATCATCTCTTCCAGCGAGGCACCCCCGTGCTGCATCGTATCCCGATAAAGATTCTGATAATGATGATAATTCGTCGGATACACGAAGTAGTAGTCTTCCTTGGCGAACATGTAGTTCGTGTTGATCCCCGTTTTGGGCAGGCCGTACGGCTCGGGATCCTTCACGAAGATGGCATGGCGCTCGTCGCACTTAAGGTTGCGCCCGTACTTGTAGCGCAGCGCCGTGGACGTCTCCCGATCGCCGATTACCTTCGTGGCGTGCAGGCTGCGAATGGCGCCGTGGTCGGTCGTGACGACGATCGTAGCATCCAGCTTCGCAAGATCCGAGAACGCCTGGTACAGCCAGGAGTGCTCGAACCAGGTGCGCGTGAGCGCCCGGTAGGCCCGTTCGTCGGGGGCGATCTCTTTGAGCACGTCGGAGTCGGAGCGGCTGTGCGCCAGAATGTCGACGAAATTGATGACGACGGCGCTGAGATCGTACTGCGTGAAGTCGGATACCTGCTGCGCAAAATCGCGTCCGTCCCGGGCGCCGACCAGTTTTTCGTAGCGCAGGCGCAGGTCGAGATGGCGGCGCTTCAGCTGGTCCGCGAGGAAGTCTTCCTCATTCCGGTTGCGGCTGTGCTCGTCGTCTTCCCCGCTCCCCCAGATTTTCGGGTACCGCTGCGCGATGTCGCGTGGGAGCAGCCCGCTGAAGATGGAATTGCGCGAATACGGGGTCGCCGTGGGAAGGATGGAGTAATAGAACTGCGTCTCCATGGCAAACATGCCGTAGAGCAGCTTTTCGAACTCCAGCCACTGATCGTAGCGCATGCAGTCGATCACCATGACGATGACCGGCTTCTCCGTCTCGAGCTGCGGCAGGACGTACTGCGGGACGACCTCGTGAGAGAGGACCGGCCGCTCGTCGTCGGGCCGCGCATCCACGCGTTCCATCCACCCGAGATAATGATGCTCGATGAAGCGGCCGAATTCACGGTTCGCCTCACGGTACTGGTCCTCCAGAATCTGACGCGCACCCTCGTCGCCTTCCAGCTCGATGTCGTAGCGGACGAGCTTCCGGTAGATATTCACCCACTCCGCATGCGTGAGCGGGTTCATGAGCGCCCGGGTGATTTCGTTGAAGGACTGCAGGTAGTTCTGCGAAACGCGCTCGGTTCGCAGCCTCGAGCGTTCCAGGAGGCGCTTAATGGTCAGAAGGATCTGACTCGGGTTGACCGGCTTCGTGAGGTAGTCGCTGATCTGCCCGCCCAGCGCCTCCTCCATGAGATGCTCTTCCTCGCTCTTGGTCACCATCACGACCGGCACCTCAGGGGCCAGCTGCTTGATTTCCTCGAGCGTTTGAAGGCCGCCCATACCGGGCATCTGCTCGTCGAGCAGGACGAGGTCGAAGCGCGCATCACGGACTTTTTCGACGGCGTCGGCGCCGTTCGAGACGCTGGTGACGTCGTATCCCTTCGTTTCGAGGAAGAGGATGTGCGGACGCAGCAGCTCGACCTCGTCGTCCGCCCATAAGATTCTGGGTTCATTAGCCATGTGGATGGACTGCCCCTGTTAGGTGGAGGATGGGTGCCCGGATGCCGGGCGTCGGTACGTCGTAGCGATACGGCAGGAAGGCAGGCGATCTGTAGGCAGGGCGCTAAGACAGAATGTAACCGCGCCGCAGGACGTGTGTTCTCGGAGGCTCCCCGCGTGGCATGGCCTGCCGGGAACCCGGCCGCTGTCGGCGGCCCTATCTTATGGAGCCGGAGGCCAGACGCTGTT
>CAZXHQ010000194.1:0-6975 GCA_964640145.1 uncultured Rhodothermales bacterium
AGGACGGGGGCGACAGTCCCGTCTACGGACACAAGGATCATCGTCTTACCGTCATCCGACAGCGGACAGCCGTGGCCACCAGGCACCGCCGTTTGAGGAGAAACGGAAAAGTCTATCATCTCATCCACTGAAGGACCCCAGCGAGGCCGCGTAACCTATATCTAGTCCCCAACGGGCTGGTGGGCAGCAATCCAGGTCATCGCTGGTCATGACGTACCGGACGCGCGAGTTGACCATGACGATCACTCGCGTACCGAATTGGACTGCGGCCGGCTCGAGTACTGGCTGTACGCGTCCCCGCTCGGTGGGCGCCATTCACGGCGTCAATCGTATCCATTCCTATCCATTCCCAAACAAGCCTGCGCCCAAGGACCGGCCGCTCGATTGAGCCGGTGCGCGTCCTTTTCGGTTAAGCCGGACTCGGCAGAAGCGGGCGGAAGCGCTTCAGCCGCAGCGCGTTCGACAGGACAAAGACGCTGGAAATCCCCATCGCAGCCGCGGCAAACACCGGCGAAAGCAGCTGCTGGAAGACGGGGTACAGCACCCCGGCGGCGACCGGAATCAAGGCGACGTTGTAGGCGAATGCCCAGAAGAGATTCTGCTTGATGTTGCGCAGCGTCCGGCCGGCCAGTGCGAGCGCATTTACGAGGCTGCGCGGGTCCCCGGACATCAGAATTACGTCGCCCGCCTCGATGGCCACGTCCGTGCCGGTGCCGATCGCGACGCCGACGTCGGCCTGCGCCAGGGCGGGCGCATCGTTGATGCCGTCGCCGACGAAGACCACGCGTCGGCCGTCGTCCTGGAACCGCCGCACCGCCTCCGCCTTCTGGTCCGGCAGCACCTCTGCCGTGACCTCGTCGATGTTCAGCGGGCCGGCGATGGCCTCGGCCGCTCGGCGACTATCCCCCGTAATCATGGCAACGTGATATCCGAGCCCGCGAAGTGCACGCACCGCCTCTGCCGACGTCTCCTTCAGCGGATCTGCGATCCCGATTACGGCCGCCGCCTTCCCGCCAATCGACACGTAGACCGTCGTCTTCCCATCGTCCGACAGCCGCCGGGCATGCGGCGCTGCCGACCGCACGTCCACGCCTTGCGCTTCGAGAAACCGGCTCGATCCCACCAGGACCTCGGTCCCGTCCACGCACGCCGCAATACCCAGGCCGGCCTGCGCCTGAACCTCTGCGGCATCGGGCAGCGCGATGCCGCCTTCCGACGCCGCATCCACGACGGCGCGGCCGAGAGGGTGCTCGGATCGCCGTTCTACAGCACCGGCCGCCTTCAAAACGGCTTCCTTCGAATAGGCGCCGAGCGGGATCAGGTCCGTCACCCGCGGTCGACCTTCCGTCAGCGTCCCCGTTTTGTCGAGCACGACCGTGTCGGCGGAGGCCAGCCCTTCCAGCGCGGCCCCGGTTCGGAACAGGATGCCCATTTCCGCGGCCTTGCCCGTTCCCACCATGATCGACGTCGGTGTCGCCAGGCCCATCGCGCACGGACATGCGATGATCAGAACGGAAACGGCCGCTACGAGCGCGAAGGTCAGCGCGGGATTCGGCCCCCATGCGATCCAGCCGGCAAACGTCAGCGCGGCGACGGCCAACACGGCCGGTACGAACACGACGACGACGCGGTCGGCAACCGCCTGAATCTGGGGCTTGGAGCTCTGAGCTTCTTCGACCATGCGGATGATCTGAGCCAGGACGGTGTCCCGTCCGACCCGCATCGCCCGAAAGCGGAAGCTCCCCCGCTCGTTGACCGTGCCCCCGACTACCTCGTCGCCGGCCGCTTTCTTGACGGGTACAGGCTCGCCGCTGATCATAGATTCGTCGACGTAGGAAGATCCCTCCTCGACGACGCCGTCCACGGGAATTCGATCTCCTGGACGCACCAGCAGCAGGTCGCCGGGCCGGACGGCGTCGATCGGGACCTCCCGCTCGCCGTCGTCGCCCACGACGTAGGCCGACCCCGGCCGAAGCTGCAAGAGGGACTTCATTGCCTCGGACGTACGCCCTTTCGCACGGGCCTCCATGTATTTGCCGAGCAGAATCAGCGCGATGATCGCGGCCGAAGCCTCATAGTAGACATGCACGGTGCCCTCCGGTAGAACGTCGGGCAAAAAGGTAGCAACGACGGAGTATCCGTAGGCCGCACTGGTTCCGAGCATGACGAGCGTATTCATGTCGGGACTGCCCGAACGCGCTGCCATCCATCCCAGACGATAGAATCTGAGGCCGGGACCGAACTGAACGATGCCCGCCATCACGAACAGCACGTACCGCAGATTTCGCTCCGAGATAAGCTCGTGGACCCAGATGTCCGCCGCATCCCACGCCATCGGAATCATCTGGATCGCGATCACCGGGACGGCGAGCGCGGCGGCCACCAGTACATGTCGCAGCAGGGTTGCTCGCTCGCGCTCGCGCGCCTCCTCCTCCGCCGCCGCCCTCTCCTCCACGCCGGACGACGCCTCGATGACGTCGTAGCCCGCCCGTCGAACTGCCCGATACAGATCCTCGACGGCGCGCGAGCGCCCGGCAAACCGTACGCGCGCCCGCTCCGTAGCCAGGTTGACGTCGACGACGTCAACCCCCTCGACCTGCTTCAGCGCATTCTCGACGCGCCGTACGCAGGCGGCGCAGGTCATCCCCCTGACGCCAAACTCCGTCCCCCGGTCGTCCGCCGTCCGTACTTCCGTCTCGGTCGCCATCGTTCTATCGAAGCTGCTTGTAAAGCAGGTTCATGATTTCGTCGTAAGTCTCCTGCGCTGCATCCCGATCGCCGGAGCGAAGCGCCTCGGTCACGCACGTTTCGAGGTGGTTGCGAGTAATAATCTCGCCCACCGCACGAAGGGCCCGCTGAACCGACGTGATCTGAGTCAGCACGTCGCCGCAGTAGCGGCCATCTTCCACCATGCGCTCCAGGCCGCGCACCTGGCCTTCGATGCGCCGCAGCCGCTGCGACACGTTCTCCTGCTTGTCGTCAGGCAATCGCATGGAGCCTACACCTCGCTTCGCGACACGGGCTCGTATCCGGCCTGCCGGATAGCCGACTCGATTTGACCGTCGGAAGCCTTCTCCGGCTCTACGTCAATCCTCGCGCCGCCGATCTCGACCTGCTCGACGGTGACGCCGTCCAGCTCTTCCAGGGCCTCTCGGACGGCCGTCACGCAGTGGTCACACCCCATGCCCTCGATGGAAATATTCTGCCGCATGTGTTCGATCACCTAAATGGGAAATAATGCACGTCGTCGTACTATACCCCCCTACCCTATCAGCGTTCCCGGCCGGACGCGCACCATTGCGTCGGGCCGTTCGGTGCGCGGTAAGAGCGTGCCGCACGGCACCGAAGACCTGCCCCTGTCACCCTTCCGGGCGACGACTCGCGTGGTTCGGCTGGCAGCATTCGGGCCCGCGGCTCGAGCGGTTCGGGGCGCCGGCGTACCAGCGGGCGTCATTACGCTGCGGCCGCCTGCGTATCTTCCTCGCCGATGGCGGCCTCGGTCTCGTTGTCGAAGAAATGAAGCTTGCGCAGGTCGAAGGCCAGCCGCACGCTCTGACCAGGCTCCGGAAGGTTCTGGGGAGCGACGCGCGCCACGATCTCCTGCTCGAGCGACCGCGCATACACGAAAATCTCATTCCCCATCGGCTCGACCACGTCGAGAAGCAGGTTCGCTTCCGACACCGGATTCGTAATGTACGGGCTGCCAGCGACGTATACATCTTCGGGGCGGATTCCGAGCGTCACGTCACGAGCGGCGTACGCTTTGAGGGCAGGCCTGGCCAGCTCGCCAAGAGGCAGCGTGAACGCGTTCCCCATGGCACGAAACGCGATGCCGCCATCACGGATGATTTTCCCCACCACGAAATTCATCGACGGACTCCCGATGAAGCCGGCCACGAATCTGTTCCTGGGCCGATTGTAGAGGGAGAGCGGTTTGTCGATCTGCTGGACGTGTCCCTCCTTGAGCACCACGATCCGGTCTCCCATCGTCATGGCCTCGACCTGATCGTGCGTCACGTAGATCATGGTCGCCCCGAGCTGCCGGTGCAGCTTCGAGATCTCCGTCCGCATCTGAACCCGCAGCTTCGCGTCCAGATTCGACAGCGGTTCGTCGAACAAGAACACGCGCGGCTTGCGGACGATCGCACGTCCGACGGCAACCCGCTGCCGCTGCCCGCCGGAGAGCTGCTTCGGCTTCCGACCGAGGATCGGCTCGATACCGAGAATTTCGGCCGCCTGGCGAACGCGGCGTTCGATTTCGTCCCTGGCGTACTTGCGAAGCTTCAATCCGAATGCCATGTTGTCGAACACGGTCATATGCGGATAGAGTGCGTAGTTCTGGAACACCATCGCGATGTCGCGATCTTTCGGCGGCACGTCATTTACGATGCGGTCCCCGATGTAGAGCGTACCTTCCGTAATCGTCTCCAGTCCGGCGATCATGCGCAGCATGGTGCTCTTCCCGCAGCCGGACGGCCCGACCAGCACCACGAACTCGCCGTCGTGAACTTCGAACGTCGATCCGTGCACGGCCACGACCTTGTTGTCGTACACTTTTCTTATACGCTCGAGCCTTACTCCTGACATATCGACGTGCCGTGTAATGACAAATTGCAGCCGGTCGCCACCGGCCCGGCGGGGCTTCATCCCTGGGGATGCTTTTCTTTAAAATTAACGTTAAGGTACGCCTCAGGTCTGCAGAATAAAATGTATTCTGCAGATGAGCAACGGACGACAGTATGTAGAGCCATGGCGCACGAGAAGTCCAAAGTCACGATTTACGACGTCGCAGACCATGCAGGCGTTGCCATATCGACCGTATCGCGGGTACTGAACAATTCCTCCGACGTCTCCGAGCCCACTCGCGCCAGGGTACTTAAGGCCATCGATGAGCTCGAGTTTCGGCCGGATCGGACGGCGAAGTCCCTCGCGCAAAAAGCGACGAAGTCGTTCGCCGTGGCCATACCCACGTTTACGATGCCCTTCCATACAGAGCTCCTCAAGGGCATCCGATTTCGCCTGCGGAACCACGACATCGATCTCCTCCTATGCGATCTTGGCTCAACGTCGCCGCATCAGACGCTGATGAACTTCCTCAGCCGGGGCGCCGTCGACGGACTGCTTCTCATCGGCGTGCCCGTCGAGGACCGGATTGCCCACGAATTACGCGCATTGCACGCTCCTGTCGTCCTGGTGGGGACCGCCCACAGCGACTTCGATTCCTTCTACTGGGACGACCAGGCCGGCGCTGCGGCGGCCATCGATCATCTCGTCTCCCTGGGACACAGGCACGTGGGCATCATTACGTCTCACACGCCCGGCACGGTGCAGGACGAACGCCTGAAGGGCATCGAGGTGGCCATGCGCAAGGCGGGCCTCCCCTTCGGTCCGGATGCCGTCATCACGGGGCAGACGGAGAAGCACGCCGGTTTCAGCGAGGAGGCTGGATATGAGGCGATGGAGCAGATCTTGAAAGAGGAACCGCAAATCACTGCCGTATTCGCCATGAGCGACGTTCAGGCCATCGGGGCCTGGAAAGCGGTCCGAGATGCCGGCAAGGACGTGCCGCAGGACGTGGCCATCGTCGGATACGACGACATCAAATCAAGCTACTACGTCGGCCTCTCCAGCGTCGACCAGCGGATGCATTGGGTCGGTGAAGAGGCCACCGGCCTGCTCCTGAAACGGATGGAAGGCGACGAGGAGGGCCGGCCGGTCGCCCGGATCATCGTTCCCGAACTCGTTGCCCGGAGCTCCTCGCTTCCCTCCTGACAGAATGCGCTCGTACTCTCGTCCAACACGCCGCGCCGCATGATCTCCAGAAAAATGCTCGAGCGTCAGCTCGAACGAACGATCGACGCGACGCATTTCACGGAATTAGGTGAGCAGTATCGCGGCAAGGTGCGAGATACGTACCGAAAAAACGACAGGCTCATCCTGGTCACCACCGATCGCATCTCGGCCTTCGACCACGTGCTCCGCCAGGCCATTCCGTTCAAGGGTCAGGTCTTGAACCAGACCGCCGCCTTCTTCTTCGAACACACGCGCGACATCGCACCGAACCACCTCGTCGCCGTCCCCGACCCGAACATCACGGTTGCCGTACGCTGCGAACCCGTACCGGTCGAATTCGTCGTCCGCGGTTACCTGGCCGGACACGCCTGGCGCGAATATCGCGACGGGAGGCGGCGGATCTGCGACGTCGCCCTGCCCGACGGACTCGAGGAAAGCAGCCGTTTGCCCACGCCCATTCTTACGCCCGCCACGAAAGCCGAGGAAGGCCACGACGAAGACATCTCGCGTGAGGAAATCGTGGCGCGGGGCATCCTCGATCGAGGAGAATTCGACGAGCTCGAATCCTACGTCCTGCAGCTCTTCGAACGCGGCACCCGAATGTCGGCCGAGCGCGGACTGATCCTCGTCGATACGAAGTACGAGTTCGGGCGGCGGCCGGACGACTCGTTCGTACTCATCGACGAGGTGCACACCCCCGATTCGTCGCGCTACTACTATGCGGAAGGCTATGAGGAGCGCCTCGAACGCGGCGAGGCGCAGAAACAGCTGTCGAAGGAATTCGTCCGGGAATGGCTGATGGACCACGGATTCGAGGGAAAGGAAGGGCAGCTGCTGCCGGATCTTCCCGACCACTTCCGGATCGAGGTCGCGATCCGTTACATAGAGCTCTATGAGGCTGTGACGGGCCGGTCGTTCGAGGCGAACCTCCATTCCGATCCGGTTCAGCGCATGCACGCGGCCTTGAATGCGTATTACGGCTCCTGAGAGCACGGCCGTCGGGACGATCGGCGTCAACGTCCGAGCGCCGCCGGCCCGGGCCTCAGCTGCCCAGCGGAGGAAGCTCCCCCTTTACCCAATCGGACGATCCGTCGGCAAAGCGCTCTTTCTTCCAGATCGGCACGCGTTTCTTGAGCTCGTCGATGAGATAGCGGCACGCGGCAAAGGCCTCCTCCCGGTGCG
>CAZXHQ010000195.1:0-6964 GCA_964640145.1 uncultured Rhodothermales bacterium
AGGCCCATCCTTTTCTCGTGCTGCTGGGCGTTTCCTATTTCGTCGGTCTTGCGGCCGGACTTCCCGGCGCCGACGTCGTCGCGGCCATAACCGACGGCTTCGGTGGTACGATCGGGTATATCGGTATCGTGATCGCTGCGGGGACCATCATCGGTACCATGCTCGAGCGTACGGGCGGAGCGGCTCTCATGGCCCGCTCGGTGCTGAGGTGGGTCGGCGAGGCACGCTCGCTGCTCGCCATGAGCATTACCGGCGCCGTCGTGTCGATTCCCGTCTTCTGTGATTCGGGCTTCGTCGTGCTCTCGCCGCTGAACCGCTCGCTCGCCTCCCGAGCGAATGCGTCCATGGCATCGTACGCCGTGGCGCTGAGTATGGGGCTCTACGCGACGCACGTCTTTATTCCACCGACGCCCGGTCCTATCGCCGCCGCCGGCGAGCTGGGTGCGGACATCGGCACGGTCATCCTGCTCGGCCTTCTCGTTACGATGCCGGTGATCGCGACTACCTACGTATTCGCCCGAATAGCGGGGAGGCGCATCTACATCGATCCGTCGGATGCCACGAATGTTGAAGGAACGGCCGCAGAGGAGGCCGGGGATTCCACCTCGCTGCAGTCGCCGTGGGCGGCCTTCGCGCCCGTGCTCCTGCCCGTGCTCCTTATCGCCGTCCAGTCCGTTGCCTCGCTTCCCGCCCGCCCCTTCGGCGAGGGACGCCTCTTCACAGCGCTTCGATTTCTGGGGGATCCCAACACGGCACTGCTTTTGGGGGTGGCGGCGGCCTTCCTGGCGGTCCGGCATGCAGGCGGACGCGTTCGATCCGAGTGGATCACGGAGTCGCTCCGGACCGGAGGGGTCATCATTCTGATTACCGGCGCCGGCGGGGCCTTTGGAAGCGTGCTTCGGGCGACGCCGATCGGGGAGTATCTCGGGAGCACGTTGAGCACGGCGGGACTGGGATTTTTCAGCATCCTGGTACCGTTCGCGCTGGCGGCGTCGCTCAAAACGGCGCTGGGCTCCTCGACGGTGGCAATCATCACGTCGGCGTCGATCCTCCTGCCGATGCTTCCTTCCCTCGGGCTGGCGTCCTCCACCGGCACTGCGTTGACGACGCTTGCGATCGGCGCCGGATCGATGACGGTCTCACATGCGAACGACAGCTACTTCTGGGTCGTGAGCCAGTTCTCTGGGATGAGCGTGCCTCAGGCCTACAGGCTCCAGACGGCTGGATCAGCGATTGCTGGACTGACGGGCATTGCCGCCGTTCTCGTCCTGCGATTTCTTCTTATGTGAAGCCGAACTCGAGCGCCGGCTCCGCTCTACAGCGAGACCGCCGCGCGTCCGTGCGGCATGACCGAAAGGGCGGCGTTTTGCCTGACGATGCGCATCGCGGCGCTGCCGCCGGATCCTGTGGCTCGGTCGACGCGTCGGCGAGATTCGAAAAAATTGTCGCCGCAGGATGCCGTTCAGGAACTTCTCGAATCGCCAGAGTTGCAGCGTCGAAAATCCATTCGGATCCATTTATTCGGAGCCAAACGCTATGGAGCATTAGCCAGTGAACACGATGAAGAAAGCGGCGGCCCCGTCGCCGGCGCGCACCCTGGGTCCCGTCGACGACCTCGAACCGTACGTTCCGGCCGAGTGGTGGCGCGCCCTCTTCGGATCGACCTATCTCCTCACCGACTCCGACGTCATGGACGCGTCCGTCACCCGAACCGAGGTGACCCGCTTCATCGAACTGCTTCAGCTCCGCCCCGACGAGGCCCTGCTCGACCTCTGTTGCGGTCATGGACGTCACACCCTCGAGCTCGCGCGCCGCGGCTTCGCCCGGGTCGAAGGGGTCGACCGGTCACGGTATCTCATCCGGAAGGCCCGGGAGGCCTCGCGGCGTGAAGCGCTGAACGTTCGTTTTCGTGAAGGCGACTGCCGCCGCCTGACCTATCCGGCGAAGTCGTTCGACGCCGTCCTGCTTGCCGGCAACAGCTTTGGCTACTTCGACACGACCGAGGACAACCTGAAGGTGCTGCAGGAAGCGGCTCGTGTTCTCAGCGAGGGCGGACGCTTGCTGCTCGACGTCGTCGATGCGGATTATCAGCGCGAGCATTTCATGCCGCGATCCTGGGAATGGCTCGACGGTCGTCATTTCGTCTGCCGCGAGCGCACGCTATCCGAGGACGGCTCGCGGCTCTTCTCTCGCGAGGTGATCACCAACACGGAAGAAGGCGTGCTGGCCGATCAGTTCTACGCGGAATGCCTTTTCGGTGTGGAAGAACTCCGCGCTCTCCTCGAGCGGGCCGGGTTCGTCGAGGTGGAGCTCGTCGGATCGCACCGACCCGCATCGCAGCGCAATCAAGATCTGGGGATGATGGGGCATCGTACCATGCTCACCGCGCGGCGCATTCGCCGCGCCGCCTCCACGAACGAGCATCACCCCGTGCGGCGTCCGAATGTCCCCGTAGTTCTGGGTGATCCCAGACTGCCGGATGCTATGAAGCTCGGCGGCGTCTTCGACGACGACGACTTCTATACGGTCGACCGGCTCCGAGAAGCCCTCCGTCAGGTTGACGGGTACGATTTCAGCTTCGTGGACGAGCACGACAAGCTCGCCGATCGTGTTCGACAGTTTGCGGACGTCGACTTCGTGCTCAACCTGTGCGATGAGGGATACATGAACGATCCGCGACAGGAGCTCCACGTACCGGCCCTGCTTGAGATGGTCGGCATTCCCTATACGGGGGCGGGGCCGCAGTGCCTGGCGTTCTGCTACGACAAGTCGCTCGTCCGGGGCGTGTCGCGAGAAATGGGCATTCCGGTCCCGGAGGCTCATTTCGTACGACCCGGCGTCTCGACCATCGACCTGCTGGACGTCGGCTATCCCGTCATCGTGAAGCCCAACTCCGGCGACTGCAGCATCGGCATCACCGCCTCCAGCGTGGCGTACACGCCGGATGAGTTGGTCGTCGCACTCCGCACCGTTCGGTCTCAGGTGGGAGCGCACAGGCCGCTTCTCGTCGAAGAATTTCTCACCGGAAAAGATCTCACCGTCGGTATCATCGGGAACGCCGGCGGAGGGTACACCGTGCTGCCGCTCACCGAGGATGACTACACGGCCCTTCCCGAAGACCTGCCGCCGATCTGCGGCTACGAGGCGAAGTGGCTGGTCGACTCGCCGTACATGCTCGACGTGAAGACGGTCGTTGCAGACGTGCCGGATGCCGCGCGAGGCCTCATTGAGGAATGTTCGATCGCCCTGTTCGAACGACTCGGTTGCCGCGACTATGCCCGGTTCGACTGGCGGCTGGATGCAGCCGGCGAGCCGCATCTACTCGAAGCCAATCCGAATCCCGGATGGTGCTGGGACGGCCATCTGGCCAAGCAGGCGGCCTATGCCGGCTACACGTACAGCGACCTGCTCGGCCTGATTCTCGAAGCGGCGGCGCGTCGCATTCGAGCTGCCGCTTCGAGCGGACCCGTAAGCCGGCACGTGCACCGCCCCTCTCTTATGTAAGCTGCCGTCTCGACGAAAGGCGGCCACGCGCACGGACGCCATATCGTTCCCTCATCGCAGCCTGAGCGGGCCGTTCCGAGACGTTGCAGAGTCCGGATGAATGTAACCCTTTCGTTGAGTCGCCGTGAGTCTCCTTAACAGGCGTGGTTGACAGCGAACACAAAGGGGTTGGAGACGTGAATCGTATGCCGCTAACTGCTAAAGAGGGGGAAATCCATGTGCAGACGAACGCTACGACCAGACCTATCACTGATCATCGCAATCGCGGCGCTGCTGATATTCTACGCCGCGCCCGCCGAAGCCCAGGTAGACAACACCTTCAGAGTCACGGTAGACGACAAGACGAGCGCGCATCCCGAATCCGATCGAGGATTTCCGGAAGCATATGTCGTCGACGGAGAACAGGGGAGGAGTTTGGCCGTCGTTCGGGGAGAGACGTACACGTTCCAGATGGACGGCGTGCCGGAGATCCATCCATTCTATATCACGGAAAGCGCTGTAGGCCTGGGCGACCCGCCGTACTCGGATGGGGTCACCGGCAATTTCGCATCAGGCGACGATGAGCTCACGTTTACGCCCGGAGAAGACACGCCGGACGTATTGTATTATCAGTGCCAGAACCACGAGTACATGGGCTGGCGGATCTATGTGATGGACGACGTGCAGGTCGCCCTCGAATCCGTGGCCACCGGCCTTACCTCGCCGGTAGCCTTCGCGCAGCCGGACGACGGAAGCGGTCGACTTTTCATCGTCGATCAGGTCGGACAGATTCGCATCGTCACACCTGACGGTACCCTACTGGATGAACCGTTCCTCGACGTGGCCGACCGCATGGTGACGCTGATGGACGACTTTGACGAACGGGGGCTGCTCGGCCTCGCCTTTCACCCGGATTATCAGACGAACGGGAGGTTTTTCGTCTATTACAGCGCCCCGCTGCAAGAGGGGGCCCCGGCGGAGTGGGACAATACGGCGACTATCTCCGAATTCCAGGTCTCCGACGCGGACGCTAACGTGGCGGATTCGGAGAGCGAGAAAGTTCTCCTCGAAGTCGACGAGCCTCAGTTTAACCACGCAGGCGGCACGGTCCTGTTCGGACCGGACGGCTACCTCTACATCTCGCTCGGCGACGGAGGCGGTGCGGATGACAACGATGTAGGCCATGTCTCCGACTGGTACGACGGGAATGAAGGCGGGAATGCCCAGAATGTCGAGGAGAATCTACTCGGAAAAATTCTCCGTATCGACGTCGATGGCGGCGACCCGTACGGAATTCCGTCAGACAATCCGTTTGCAGATGGCGACGGTCTGGATGAGATCTACGCCTACGGACTTCGAAATCCATACCGCATGTCTTTCGACATTGAGCACGGGCTTCTCGCCGGCGATGCGGGACAGAACAGATGGGAGGAAGTGAGCCGCATCGAATCGGGAGGCAATTATGGTTGGAACGTGAAGGAGGGCACACACTGCTTCTCGACCAGCGACCCGACTCAGGATGCGGCTGAGTGTCCGGATGAGGTAGGCCCCGGTCATCCCGACGCCGGCGCGCCGCTCATCGACCCGGTCGTCGAGTATCGGAATGTAAATCAGGGCGACGGCGTCGGGCTCGTAGTAGTGGGCGGCGTGGTCTATCGCGGCTCGGCGATCCCCGAGATGAGCGGCAAGTACGTATTCGGCGACTGGAGCAGTCAGGGCGGTGAGGCGGACGGCGTCTTGCTGGCCGCCACGCCGGTGGAAGAAGGTCGCTGGCCGATGCAGGAGATTACCGTCGTGGGTCGCGAGAACGAGCGGCTTAACGAATACCTGCTGGGATTCGGGCAGGACGAGGACGGAGAGATATACGTGATGACCAGCGAGACGGGCGGGCCGACGGGAACGGGAACCGTATACCGGTTGACGGCGCCGACGAACGTGGCGCGCGAAGCGGATCGCGAGCTGCCCGATCAGATAGCTCTTGCGCAGAACTACCCGAACCCGTTCAATCCGTCGACGACCATCCGCTTCGATCTGGAGCGGGCCCAGGACGTCAGGCTGACCGTCTACGACGTCCTCGGTCGGGAGGTCGCCGTGCTCGTCGACCGGCAGATGGCGACAGGTAGTCACGAGATCGTCTGGGACGGGCTCACGGATGACGGCGAGGCCGTGCCCAGCGGCACCTATATCTATCGCCTCCGAAGCGGCGATCGAACCGCTTCGCGTGCGATGACCCTCGTAAAGTGAACGGTCGGCGGACGCGCAGCGTCCTGAGCGAGGCACCGGTTCTCACGGAGGAGCCGGTGCCTCCGCCCTGGGGGTCTGCGCCCGCTTCTCAGCGCGGGGCCGCTGACAGCGGGCCCGAGGGCCGGGCGCGGATCGCCTGAAGGAATACGCTCTGACGGGCCAGCGGGGCCGCGACTTCCTCCGTCAAGCCCCAGACGGATGTAAGCTCGGCGGAGGGCGGCACCTCGCGGAGGATGCCGTACAGCTCCCAGGTTTGATCCTCCATGTCCTCTACTGAGAGGTCCTCGCCCATGGCGCCGCCTACCAGGACCACGAAGAGGCTGTCCTCCCGGACGGTACCCCAGAAGCTGTTTTCACCGATTATTTCCGCGGACGTAACGCCGCTGAAGTGCGCGGGACGCCCCATAAGGTCTCGTCCGTCGTCACCGGCCGCACGCCCGAAATCCGTCAGCAGCTGTCCTTCGGCGGGCGGCGCGACCTCCGAGCTCCGTGCCGTCACGATAATGTGATCGAGGCGCGTGCCGGCCGAGCGAGCCACGACGACCGGTCCGTCACCATACGGGTCGGCAAGGACGGCCGGGTCGAATCCGTAGTGATCCGTCGTGTCGATTTCGGCCAATGGAAGGACCACCCCGCTTACCTGGACGATGTCTGTGCGCCGCACGGGACGTTCCCCGGACCGGCCCGTTGCGACGGCGACCGAGTCCATGCTCAACACGAGTATCTCTTCGCCGAACTCGTCGCCGCCGATCGTAAAGGTACCGGGCGAGTAGACGTCATCCACCTCGCCGCTGACGGTGACGCGGGATCCGTAGTAGGCTGCCGGGTCGTCGTGAATGGCCGCCGGCGAGACGCCGATCGGTCCGGTGTCCTCGGTCACGCATCCCTTAAGCAGCAGCAGGACGATGCACGTGAGCGGAAGGCAGAAGCGTCGCATTGCGAGGGGCGTCCGTTTTCTTGAAGGCGCGGGTAGTATGCGAATCGGCTCAACGGAGAGGGGGTTTCGGCAAGGGCCCCTTCGAATGAAACGATGCTGCTACCTGCCGCGTGGAGCTGGTCGACCCTCCGCCGTGAACCTTCGGCAAAGCCCGGCGTTGGACTTGCCCAGGCCGGTCGAACGGCCTACCTTCTTCTGAACGAACAGCGGCCGCCGGCCTGTCGGTAGCCCAGTCGTCAGACCCGTTCGGGACGTGGCGCAGTCCGGTAGCGCACTTGCATGGGGTGCAAGGGGTCGTGG
>CAZXHQ010000196.1:0-6962 GCA_964640145.1 uncultured Rhodothermales bacterium
CTCGCCGGGGCGCCTGGCCGAGCATGCGCATCGGCCCTCACAGTACGTCAGCGTACGACCGAGATGCTCAGGCGGCGGCACCCTCCGACGTACCGAGACGGTCCCGCTATCGACGTACTGACGCGGCCGCACTATCCGATGTCCTGAGGCGGCTCGCGATGATGTACCAATATAGGCTGCACGTTCCCACGTCCTGAGGCGGCCGCACTGAAGTACTGAGGCGGCCGCCCTTTCCGACGTACTCTCATTATCCGCATGCGTACACGTGCGTACGGATCCGAACAGCACGACGCCTCCGATGCGTCCACCTGCAGACCGCGATGGTCGCACGGTACGGTATTTGGCCCTCCTGCACCTCGATTCCATCTACCCGAGCCTGCCATGCTCCGCAACTACCTCAAAATTGCAGTCCGCAACCTCCGCCACCAAATCGGCTACGCATCCATTAACGTGGTCGGTCTCGCCCTCGGCATCGCCTGCTGCCTGCTGATCTCCATCCTCGTCATGCACGAATGGAGCTACGATGCCTTTCATGCCCACGCGGATCGGATCCACCGCGTATACATCGAGGAGACGGCGCCGGACGGATCCGTCGGATCGCATCTTCTGACGCCCCCGCCGCTGGCCCCCGCCATGGACAGCCTCTTCGCGAGCGTCGAACACGTGACGAGGGTGATCGTCGGCAATCGTCACTTCAAGCAGGGCGATGGGTCGTCCTCCGAGACCGTTCTACTGGCCGACTCGGCGTTCTTCCGAATGTTTACGTTCCCACTTCTGGCTGGTAATCCGACAACGGCGCTGACGAACCTGCAATCCGCCGTGATCACGGAGCAGACCGCGCGAAAGCACTTCAACGCAGGTCGGAACGAATACGACCGCGTGCTGGGAGAGAGGCTGACGCTTCTGCAGGGAGAGGATTCTTTCGACTTCCAGGTTACCGGAGTGGTCGAGTCCATTCCCAACACGTCGAGCCTGAATTTCGACGTCGCCCTCTCCTTTCAGAACTATTATCTCGAAGAGAACGGTCGAATTATTCTCGGGGGAAATGATTGGGGCAGCAAGAACACGACGTACGTGATGCTGCGGCGGGGGCACGACGCGCGTGACTTCCAGGCGAGCCTCGGACCGTTCACGAACGCCCAGCTTGGCGAGCGCATCGCGGCGCGGCAGGGCGCCGATGTCCTCGCCGCAGGCGAGGACGCCCTGCGCCTGAAGTTGCAGCCCCTCCGCGAGGTGCATCTGAACCCGGAGATTGGGAACTACTATGAGGCGAACGCCCACGACCCGACGTACAGCTACGTGCTCGGCGGCATCGGCCTTCTCGTCCTCCTGATCGCATGCATCAACTTCATGACGCTCTCGCTCGGCCGCTCGGCCTCTCGCGCCCGCGAAGTCGGCATGCGCAAAGTACTGGGCGCCTATCGGAGCCAGCTCATGACGCAATTCTGGGGCGAGGCGCTGCTTCTGGCCGCCATCTCGCTGATCGTCGCCATGGGTCTCCTGTACGTAGCGCTACCAGAGTTCAACCTCCTGACAGGCAAAGAACTGACACTCGCCTCGGTGGATGGCGGGATCATCCTCACGATGCTGGTTGCCGTGCTGCTGCTCGTGGGTCTCGTCGCCGGCGCGTATCCCGCTGCCATCCTTTCGGGCTTTCAGGCTGCCACCGTCTTGAAGGGTCACGCCGGAGCAGGACAGCGGGGATTCACGCGCGCCCTCGTGGTTGCTCAATACGGAATCTCGATCGCACTCATCTTCTGCACGATGGTCATGTATCGGCAGCTCGACTTCATGCTGAACAAGGATCTTGGATTCGAGGAGGATCACGTCGTCGTCGTGCACACGCCGGGGCTGAGCGCGCGGCAAGAGCGACTGGCCCTCGCATCGATGCGAGGCGAAACGGCATCCGACCCGAGCGTCACCCACGTCTTGAAGACGGGCTACGCGTTCACCCACAGCTTCGACCTGCGATCGTGGCAGGCCCCGGACGGTCGAACCGTCGGTGCGCACATGCTCGGCGTCGATTACGATTACCTCGACGTGCTCGGGATAGAGATCGTGGCCGGGCGTGATTTCGCGCGCGATCGTCCTACGGATTCGACCACGGCCGTACTCGTGAATGAGGCTTTCGTGAAGGAATACGGTATCGAAAATCCGGTCGGCCACCGATTGTCGGGTTTCGGCGGTTTTTTCGGCGACAACGACCCGACGATCGTCGGCGTCGTCAAGGATTTCCATTTCCGATCGCTGCACGAACCGGTCGAGCCGGCCGTCCTGAACATGCATCCCAATTATTACCACGGGATGAGCCACATGCTCGTAAAAGTGCGGCCCGAAGCCATGCAGCAAGCGATCGCAAGGATCGAGAGCATCTGGAGACGGACGTTTCCTGAGAAGCCGTTTCATTACAGCATTCTCGAGGACGACATGGCCGCGCAGTATCAGGATGAGCAGCGCTGGGGCAAAATTCTAGCCTATGGGTCGATCCTGGCGATCTTGATTGCGTGCATGGGACTGTTCGGGCTCGCCACGCTCAACGTCTCCCGGCGCCGGAAGGAGATTGGGATCAGAAAAGTCCTTGGAGCCAGTGTGAGCGGCGTGGCAGTCCTCGTAACGCAGGAGTTCGCAGTCCTCATAGGGATGGCGGCCGTCATAGCGTGGCCGCTCGCCTATCTCGGCATGCGGGAATGGCTCGAGGACTTTGCGTATCGGACGAGCATTCCGTGGTGGATATTCGCGGCGGCCGCTTTCGCTGCCCTCACCATGGCCCTGACGACCGTTGGCTATCATGCGTATCGAGCTGCATTGACCGAGCCGGCGGAGAGCCTCCGGTACGGGTAGACGACGGCCGGGCGGGCTCGAGCACGGCTCAAAACCAACGTCTCCGGACACCCCGGGCCCCGCTCTTCGCGCTACCCCAGGCCCCCCTCCATCATACCCCAGGCCCCTTCTTCACGCTGCCCCGGCCCCTCTCTCCACGGCACCCGGGGGGTCGTCACAGCGACCACTCGCCCCGCATGGGCCGATCGAGCATCTCGTTGGCGGACTCGTCGTCGACCACCACTTCGCGATCGGGATCCCAGCGAAGGTCACGCCCGAGCTGCATGGCGATGTTGCCCAGGTGGGCGATCGTGATCGATCGGTGCGCCTCCTCGATCGGCGCGATGGGCTCGGTCCCTGAGATGACGCTCTCGATGAAGTCTCCCCGGTGATTGTCGCTCTCGTACAGCCGGATGTCGTTGTCGCTCAGGACGGTTTCCCAGATGGCGGGGTCGGATACTTCGTAGTCTCCGCGCGTCACCCAGATCCATCCGTCGTCGCCTTCGAAGCGCACACCCATCCGCTCGTCGCTGGAGACGATCATCGTGACGCCGTCCGCGTACTCGGCTTCGAAGTAGAACTCCGTCGCCGTATTCCAAAGATCGTCATCGGGGAAGACCCCGCGGGGATTCCGAATGGCAACGGGCCCCGTCCGCGTCGTGCCCATGCCCCACTGCGCGATGTCCGGGTGATGGCCGCCCCAGTCGGTAACCTGGCCGCCCGAATAGTCGAGGATCCACCGGAAGTTGACGTGGCAGCGCGCGGGACTGTACGGCGCATCGGGAGCCGGCCCCAGCCAGAAGTCGTAGTTGAAGCCGTCGGGCACCGGCTCCGGGTCCTTCCGATGGCTGGTGAGTCCGAAGTCCGGCTGCCCCGGCGGCAGGCCGCAGCGGACGGTGCGGAGCGTGCCGATACGACGATTACGGACCAGCTCGCAGGCGTGCCGGAAGATGTCGTTCGACCGCTGCTGGCTGCCCGTCTGGAACACGACGCCGGATTCCTCGACCGCATCGCTCATGGCACGACCTTCCCGCACGGTCAGCGAGAGCGGCTTCTCGCCGTAGATATGTTTGCCGGCCCGAGCGGCCTCGATCACGGGGATCGCGTGCCAGTGATCGGGCGTGGCAATAACGACGGCGTCGATGTCGTCTCGCGAGAGGAGCTCGCGGAAATCTTCGTAGCCGTCGCAGGCAGAAAACGTGCCCGAGCGGATTTCGTCGCCGTAATGGAAGTTGACGATCCGCTGTGCCGGTTCGCGGCCGGCGTACGCGCCGTTCCAGTATCCGCCGCTTCCGCGGTTTACGTCGCAGACCGCCGAGATCTGGATCCGCTCATCCTGCAGGAACGAGAGCAGATGCCCGCTGCCCATATTTCCCGTGCCGATGAACCCAAGCGTGATGCGGTCACTCGGAGCGGGGCGGGTGCTTCGACCCAGCGCAGAGGCCGGGACGATCGTGGGCAACGCGGCGAGTACGGCGCCGGTCTTGAGAAACTCACGTCGGTTCTGCATACTCGTAATCGTGTTCTGTGAAAGCGGCAGCAAGCGACTTCTCGGGAAAGGTAAGACGCGCGACGCTGCCATGCTCGAGAGAACGACGGCCGGATCCTGTTAACGGGGCATTAGGTCGACGTCCGTGCCAGCTCGGCGAGCGGCTCGCCGGTGAGGCGAAACGTCGTCCATTCGTCCAGCGGCGCCGCGCCGAGCCGGCGATAGAACCGAATGGCGTCTTCGTTCCAGTCCAGCACGCTCCATTCCAGACGGCCGCATCCCCTTTCGACGGCCACGCCGGCCAGGTACGTCAGCATGGCGCGGCCGAAGCCGCGGCCCCGCCAGTCGGGAACGACGAACAGGTCTTCCAGATAGATGCCGGGCTTCGCAAGGAAGGTAGAGTAGGTATGGAAGAAGAGCGCGAAGCCGACGGGAATGCTCTCGTAGTACGCCAGCAGGACTTCCGCCGACGGCCGGTCGCCGAACAGGGTCTTGCGGAGAGCGTCCTCCGTTGCGACGCATTCGTCCGAGAGACGTTCGAACTCGGCCAGGCCCTCGATGAAACGGAGGATGAGCGGTACGTCGGCGGCCTGCGCTTTGCGCAGGCCGAAACCGGGGATGGAGGGTTCGGTCATGGAGAGGTGTGCACTGACGCGAAAAAAACCGGCGAAAAGAACTCCAACCAAAAGAAAGCCGCGGCGCTCAGGGAGAGCGCCGCGGCCAGTTTTCAGGGTCGATGCTTCACGTACCGGCTCCGTCTCGAGATCCGCCGTTTCGGCAGCGGTCTGCGCGCCGGAACCGATCACTGCGTGAGACGGATTACTCCACGTCGACCAGCTCGATCTCGAACGTGAGGTTTTTCCCAGCCAGCGGGTGGTTGGCGTCGAGCTTGACGGCGCCGTCCGCGATTTCCTTTACCGTTACGACGGCCGTTTGCCCGTTCTGCTGCTGCACCTGCAGTCGCTGGCCCACCTCCGGATCGATGTCGTCGGGCAGCTTTTCGACGCCCACTTCGATCACCTGGTCGTCTCGATAGGGTCCGTAGGCCTGCTCGGGCGCGATGTCGACGGTCTTCGTATCTCCGGGGCTCATTCCAATCACGCCCTGCTCAAAGCCGGGGATGATCTGCCCTGAACCGATTTCGAAGGAGAGCGGATCGCCCCCCGTCGAGCTGTCGAAAACCGTATCGTCCTCGAGCTTGCCAGTGTAGTGGACGGATACCGTATCGCCCTTCTTCGCTTCAGCCATTGAATGCTCCATTCTCGCGTGATGATAAGTAGCGTTCGTGATACCTGTACGGCTGAAGGGCGGCGGCGATCCGAAAACCGCGTTTCGTGACCGGATTCATGCATTCTTACTTGGTCAGCGTCATCGTGCGCGTCTCGACGACCCCGCCGGCCTGGAGGCGGTAGAAGTACGTCCCCGAGGGCAGCGCGGCGGCATCGAACGCCACCTGATGACGGCCGGCGCTCTGCGTCGTCTGCACGAGCGTCGCGACCCGGCGCCCCACGGCGTCGTGCACGGTCAGCGTGACCCGGGCCGGGGCATCGAGACGATAGGTGATCTGCGTCGACGGATTGAAGGGGTTGGGATAATTCGCGTCGAGGCGGATGCGGTCGGGCACTTCGCTCCGTTCGCGCGCCACGCTGCCGGCGCTCGTGTGGGTGTACTGTCCGGATGCGACGGTCTCGCCGTCCTCACCGAGGTCGATGCGCGCGCTCAGCCCGGTCGCCGTCACGAATTCGAGCGAATAGGACGTGAAGGAGATCCCTCCGCTTTCCTGCTCCTGCCGGGTCCAGATCCGAAGCGCCTCGGCCGACCCGTCGGGCGTCACGAGCGTGCCGTATCCGTCGACCCGTTTCGTCGTGATCACCTCGCCGAAGAGGCTCGTCGTGTCCGTCCACTCCGCGCCGAATTCCAGGGGCAGCTCGAAATTCTTCTGGGGCGGTTCATACGCGATCGTCATCGTGTCGCGCCGCTCCGTCTCCGGGTTGTAGAATACGAAGGCGGCGCCGTGTGTGTAGACCGCGTCCTCCTCCACGCTTCCGAATACGTAGGCGGTAGAATCTTCGGTGCCTATCGAAAATTCCAGCTCTACGGCGTAGTTGACGTCGTCGAGTTCGTCGCCCCCGGGCAACCCCGCTCCCGAACCGTGATACGTCGCCCGTCCCACGTAGGAGGTTTCATACGCAGCCGTGGTGAAGTCGTAGGTCTGATCCGCGCCTTCCGCTTCGGCGACGGACTGGAGCTGCGCCCCGTCCGTGGTCAGATGCTGGGACATCTCATAGGAGTTGCCCACCTGGTTCTGGAAAAAGCTCGACGTAAGCGTCAGCTGACCCGCGGCGGGCTGAGCCGCGAGGAGCGCGAAGGCGAGCAGAAAAAAGCGGTAACGGTTCGGCATGGCTCGGTACAACCTCGTCAATGGGGTAATTCAGCTTCGATCTCGTGCAGGTACGGGGGGCGCATCGCAGAGTTCTACCGCCTTTGCGAAACGGATGTCCCAATGAGACGGAGCGTCGTCGGATGCCTTGAAACGCGCAACGACGCGGAGCGCGAAGGGGCGGCCCTGCCGTCGGCGTGTTTGCGAAATCATGTGCCTAGGGCTCGTCACGAAATAACTGCGTCACACAGAGGCCGAGCGAGAAGTCGGCCG
>CAZXHQ010000197.1:0-6945 GCA_964640145.1 uncultured Rhodothermales bacterium
TGTACGTTGGCAGGTCGTCCCGCGGCGCTTCATGGAACTCATGGCGGACGAGGACCCAAGAAAGGTCCAGGCGGTCACGGAGGCCATGATGAACATGGTCAAGCTCGATGTAGAAGGACTCGAGGAAGCCTATGCCAAGGCGTGACCGACTGCGGCCATGGTGCCGTGAGGCTTGAAGGGGCAGTTGGCATGGTGGTACCATGACCCGATCAGTCGTGACGGTCCGCCCGGCGCGTCACCATTCGATTTCACACGGCGGTTGGAGACGAAACGCGCCTACCCGTCGTCGAGCCGCTTGAAGATCACCATCGTGAGGTCGTCGGAGAGCTCCGTCGCGCTGCCGGTGAATGACGCGACGTCCTCGCGGACGATCGCCAGGATGTCGGACGCCGCGTCGAGGCGGTGCTCCATCAGGACGGCCTCGAGCCGGTCTTCGCGATATTCCTCGCCGTCCGGGCTCATCGCCTCCGTGACCCCGTCGGTAAAGAGCGTCACCACGTCGCCCGGCCCCAGCTCCACGGTCCCGCGATCGTACTGCGCATTCTTCATCACGCCGAGCAGCAGGCCGCCCCGCTCCAGCGGGTCGACGGCGCCGCCGCGGCGCACCAGCAAGGGCGGGTTGTGGCCGGCGTTGACGTAGTCCATCGTCCCGGCGGCGCCGTGCACGATGGCGACGAAGAATGTGATGAACTTGTCGTAGTCCGTATTCTCGCAGATGACCCGGTTGACGTGGCCGACCGCCTCTTCGATGGAGAGGTCCATGGGCAGCATGACGTGAAGGCTCGCCTGCAGGTTGGCCATCAGCAGGGAGGCGGGCACCCCCTTGCCCGTGACGTCGGCGATTGCTACGAGCAGGCGCCCGCCTTCCAGGGCGACCACGTCATAATAATCGCCGCCGACGAGGCGGCTGGGCTCGGCCAGGGCCGCGATGTCGTATCCTTCCAGCGCCGGTAGCACTTGCGGGAAGAGGCGCTCCTGGATGCGGCGGGCCAGCCGCATCTCCTCTTCGAGCCGCTCCTTTTCGATCTGCTCTTCGACGAGGAACGAGTTCTGTATGGAGACGAGCGCCAGGTTGCCGAGGGCCGAGAGAAACTCGACGTCGCCCGGCGTGTAGGGCTGGCCCGTCCGTTTCGACCCGAGACACAGCGCGCCGCACGGCCGGCCCTGGTGCTTCAGCGGGAGTGCGATCACGAGGCCTCGGTCTTCCAGGCGGCCCCACGCCCCGTCACCGTGAGAACGAAGCGCGGCGGCGCCGTCTCCCGTTACGGCGGCGGATCCGTCTCCCTGTACGGCGGCGGATCCTTCTTCGAGCAGCAGCAGCTCGTCCAGCTCGCAGAGCCGCCTGGTCAGCTCCGGCTCCAGGTCGTCCGAAACGCCTTTCGAGGACGTCACGAACACCTCCGGCGCCTCGTTCGGCCCGCGGTTCCGCCGCAGCACGAAGAGGTGCCGCGAGACGAGGAGCTGTCCCATCAGCGCGAAGGAGAGCAGCCTGGCGACCCGGTCCCGGTCGATCGCGGCGTTGAACTCCTGCGACAGGTCGAAGAGCGTGTTGAGCTCCTGCACCTTGGCGTCGAGGTCGCGGTTGGCGAGCTTGAGCTCCTCGACCATCAAGGAGTTGTGGACGGCCGTCGAAGACATGTTGACCAGGGAGCGCACGAACTCGAGCTCGAAGGCGGTGAACGGCTCCGCCGTGGCCTTTCCGCCGACGGCCAGGAGACCGATCTCGCGCGGGCCGAAGCAGATTGGTACGGCCAGCTTCATCGCATGCCGTTTCAATGCCTCCGGCACGTCGCCGTCCACCAGCACGGCGTCCTGCGGAAAGCTGGGCAGCTCGAGCACGCTCCCCTTCTCGAGCCGCGTCGATCCTTTCGCGGCTGAGATGCGATAGCCGCTCGCCAGGGGGTCGGCCATGAGCACGACGCCGCGCGTGGTCAGCACCTTGCTCATGACGGTCAGCAGCAGGCTGTTCAGGACGAACTCCAGATCGAGCGACCGGCTGAGCAGCTGGCTGGTCTCGTAGAGCGCCCGGAGATCGAATCGGTCGGTTCTTGCTGATGAAGACGCCGCGTCGGGCATGGCTACGTGATTTCATCCTGCATGGTCGACGGAGACGACGGGGTTCTATCACTCATCGAGATGAATCACCTCCGCCTGGCGCGCGGCGCCGTTCTCCAGCTCGAGGCGGACGCAGGTCTTGACCCGGTGGAGACCCTGGCGGCCGGCGGCACCCGGGTTAATGTACAGCATATTTCCCAAATTCCTCACCCGCTCCACGCGGAGGATGTGGCTGTGCCCGCAGATGAAGATGTCGGGAGGATCGGCACGCAGGGCGGCGGCTATCGCGTGGTTCCACCGCCCGGGCGTGCCGGCGATGTGCGTCATCCATACGCGAAGCCCTTCGACGTCGGTGCGGAGCACCTCCTCGGATCGAAGCCGAATCTCACGTCCGTCCACGTTCCCCCAGACGGCTTTGACGGGCGCGAGCGCCTCCAGACCATCCATCACCTCGACGCTGCCCACGTCGCCGGCGTGCAGGATGAGATCGACGTCTGCGAGGTACTCCGGGAGCGCCGGATGGAAATAGCCGTGCGTGTCGGAGAGAATGCCGAGCGTCAAGGTGGGCGCCGAAGAACGGGGGAGAGACTGCGAAGCTCGGGAGCCGCGGTGGCGGCCGAACCCCGAGCAATGGACGTACCGCGAGGCCTGGTGCGTGGATTACCGGACCATGAGCCGGAAGCCGAGCTGCATGCGCGCCTCACCGTCCTCGTCCTCGGGCGTCCACTGCTTCAGCGGCAGGCTCATGAAGGGAATGACCTGATAGCTCGGCCGGTTGAACTCGACGCCCGAGCGGATCCAGACGATGCCTCCGCGGTAGTCCGTCTCGCCGAATTCACGCTCCTGATCGTAATAGACGGGGGCGCCGCCGACAGAGGTCTCGATGAGGTCGTACTGCCCGCCCTCGCCCATCACCGCCACGAAGAGGTTGCTTCGCGCCGGGTCGAAGATCGTGTTGTAGCTCCACATGAAATGCAGCTCCATTCCGAGGGCGCGCGTGTCGATGAACTGCGACTGCGAGACGACCTCGGCCGGCCCGTCGGCTCCGTCGACCGCGGTCGCGGCGGCGGGTATGAACTGGCGATATCCCTTACGCACGCGCCGGACGCCCACGGCGAAGTCCGTCGCAAAGAGCGGTGTAAGCGCCTGCGTCGTGATGAACGCCACGTCGAGCTGCGGGAAACCGACACGTCCGTCCGACGCCGGGTCGACGGCGAGGCGGAAGGCGTAGTCGGAGTGCTCTATGGACCAGTAGTACTTCAGTCCGACCCAGCTCAGCACGATGGTGTTGCCCGTGCTCGCTCCGGCAGCATCCCAGTACGCGTTCAAATCGAGCCGCTGCGCAAACGCGTAGTGCAGCCGGAAGCTCACCGCGAGCGGTGAGCCGCTGGTGGCCAGGCCGCTGCCCGGAATGGGCGACGAGGACCGGTAGGACAGCTCTCCGGCGGCGGCGATGCCGTCGTGAAACGTTCGGCGCGCCGTCTCGCTCCGGTAGAAAGGATCGTTGACCGCGAAGGGACGCTGCGCGTGAGCCTTCTGAATCTCGGCGATGCCGGGGAAGAGAAGCACCCATCCGAGGAACCAGAGGATCCCCCCGACCAGGCCCGTCCCCCCGATCTGTGCAGCTCGCGATTCTCTTCGCATACCGTGTCCTTACTTCGTTGAGGCGGCAAGGAATCCGGCGCGCCGCGTCTTTTTTTCGCGGCGCATGCCCACGGGGCGCGTGCAGGAACGATCGCCGGCCGGACGACCCGTTCCGATGCTCACGACGACGTAAGATAACGACTCTGGACTAGTTACGCTCCTACAGCTCGAGCGTTTCCCCCGGCGAAAGAACGCGCGTCGCAAATCCGGCCCCCTCCATCAGATCCTCCCACTCCCCGACGTCCACCTCGATGTACGGGAAGGTGTCGTAATGAAGCGGGAGGCTGAGGGCCGGCCGGATCATGCCGGCGGCGCGCACGGCCCCTTGCGGACCCATCGTGAAGCAGTCGCCGATGGGCATGAGGGCCAGGTCGACCTCGTACTCGTCGCCGATCCATTCCATCTCGGCAAACGGACTCGTGTCGCCCAGGTCATAGAGGGTCTTGCCCTCGATCTCGAGGACGTATCCATTCGGATTTCCGCCGTAGGTCCCGTCCGGGAAAGAGGAGGAATGACGGGCGTAGGTCTGCGTGGCCCTGCCCCAATCGAACGACCACGATCCACCGGTGTTCATCGGCTGGATGTTGTCGTGGCCGTGCCTGTCGCTGACGTACTGGGTCACCTCGAAGTTGCCGACGACCATGGCGCCCGTCCGCTTTGCGATGGCGGGCGTATCCCCCCAGTGATCGCCGTGCGCGTGCGTCAGCAGGATGACGTCGGGATCGAGGTCGCCAGGCTCCACGACGCCTTCGGCGTGCTTGTTGCCGGTGATGAAGGGATCGACGAGAATCGTCGCCGCTGCCGTCTCGATCTGGAAGGCGGAATGCCCGTAATAGGTGAGTCTCATGCGGTGCTACCTTTCGCGGTCTGGTGCGTCGTGCTTCGCGTGTCGATGTACGATAGCTTTCTATACGCCCCGCCCCTCCGACCCGATCCGGCGCGGAGGAGGGCCGCGGTCTTCGCCGCTCCTCCTCCCGATCCGGTCATGCCTTTCGGGCCACTCGGTAGAGCCAGACGACGAAAAATGCGAAGGCCAGCAGGCCGAGTACGTTGGCGATGGGCTCGAAGCCGGCCGGGGCCAGCTCCAGGACGGCGGTGGACTGTGCGGCGGCGAACGGGATGGCCAGCAGAATGCCCACCAGCGCCTCGCCGGTGATCAGGCCCGAGGCGAAGAGGAGTCCGCGGCGGCCGGCGCGCATCGAGATTTCGTCGAACTCCTGACCCAGCTGCTCGCGCCGGTCCCGCAGCGACCGTTTCGCCAGGTACGCGACCATGCCGCCGATGAAGATCGGGACGCTGAGCTCGAGGGGCAGGTAGATGCCGACGGCGACGGCGAGGACGGGCGTGCGGAACTCGCGGCCGCGCCGCTCGAGAAATCGGTCGAGGAGGATGATCGCCACGGCGATCAGCCCGCCCATGATGATCATCGTCCACGGCAGGTTTCGGCGAAAGACGCCTTCTGCGACGGAGCTCATCAGCGTGGCCTGCGGCGCCTGGAGGGCCTCCGAGGCATCCATCCCCGGGCGCGGGAAGACGTCGCCGAGGCCGTAGGCCTGAAACAGCAGCTCGAGGATCGGCGCCAGCACGAGGGCGGCCGCCAGTACGCCCACCACCTGCATGATCTGCTGCTTGTACGGCGTCGCCCCGACGAGGTAGCCTGCCTTGAGGTCCTGCATGTTGTCACCGGCGATGGCCGCGGCGCAGCACACCACGGCGCCGACCAGGATGGCCGTCGCGGCGGCCGTCGTCGCCTGGCCGGCGTCGACGGCGAAGTCGATCTGCGATCCGAGCATCCACAGCAGGATGAGCGACGTAATCAGGATCGTGGCAATCGTGACCCCGGATATAGGATTGTTGGAGGAGCCCACGAGACCGGCCATGTAGCCGGCCACCGACGAGAAGAGGAAGCCGGCCACGAACGCGAAGAGGAGGCCGACCATGAGGGTCGACGCGTAGAGCCCCGACGAGATGCCGAGCGCCTGCTGGTCGACGACGAAAACGAACACCAGAAAGATGGGGACCGCCATGGCGGCCGTGCCCCACATCACGATGTTGATGGGCGTGTCGAAGTCCGTCCGCGCGACCTCCACCTCTTCGCCGGAGCGGGCCTGGCGGACGGCCTCGAGCGAGGAGCGGACGCCGTCGCGGATCGGCTTTACCAGGGAGACGAGCGCCCAGATGCCGCCCACGGCCATGGCGCCCACGCCCAGGTAGCGGATCCGGGCGCTCCATACGGCGAGGGCGGCGTCGTAGCCCGTCGCCCCTCCGGTGATCGCTTCGAGCTCGGCGGGCGAGACGGCCGCCGTGTAGATCGGAATGCCGAAGAGCCAGGAGATCAGGCCGCCCGCGAAGACGAGTACGGCGATGTTGAGGCCCACGATGTAGCCGACGCCGAGCAGCGCCACGCCGAGCTCGCTGCCGTAGCCGAAGATCGACCGGCCCATGGTGACGGCGCCGTCGGCGGCATCGGAGACCAGCCGGAACCCCGTCTGGCAGAGCTTCAGCAGCGCGCCGGCGGCACCCGCCAGCGCGATGTACCTGGCGCCCTCCCCGCCTTCCGTGCCCGCCTTGAGCACCTCGCCTGTCGCGACGCCCTCCGGAAACTGGAGGTCCGCTTCGAGAATGAGCGCGCGGCGCAGCGGAATCGTGTAGAGCACGCCGAGGATGCCGCCCGTCAGCGCGATCGACATGGTCGCCAGGAACGGAAACCCCTGCCAGTACTGGAGCATCAGAAGCGCCGGCAGCGTGAAGATGACGCCGGCAGCGAGCGATTCACCGGCGGATGCCGCCGTCTGCACGATGTTGTTCTCGAGGATGTTCGATTCGCGGAAAAAGCGAAGGATCGCCATCGAGATGACGGCCGCCGGGATCGACGCGGAGACCGTCATGCCCACCTTCAGCCCCAGATACGCGTTCGCTCCCGACAGCACGGCCGACAGCAAAAACCCCAGTATCAGGGCCTTGACCGTGATCTCCGGCAGCGTCTGCGAGGCCGGGACGTACGGTTCGAACGACGTGGCGGGCTTCGTCGATGTTTGGGGGGGCATTCAGTCGGTTGAAGGTTGAAGGTTGAAGGTTGAAGGTTGTGGGTTGAAGGTTGTGGGTTGAACGTTGTGGGTTGAAGGTTGAAGGTTGTGGGTGACGGTTCTTCAGGCTGGCGGCGACCCCTGGCGAAACCTTCAGGCTTCAACCTTCAACTTTCAACCGTTAACCGTTTTTATTTCATCAAAATCATCTTGTGGGATA
>CAZXHQ010000198.1:0-6928 GCA_964640145.1 uncultured Rhodothermales bacterium
CGATGTTCTCTCTCTACGAAAAGGTCGTTCGCCTGCACGACGGCGATCTGAACGAGGTGCCGTGCCGCACCGATTGGAGCTTCGATGCGAAGGGTCTCCTTCGCGCCGTCCTGGAGCACCGTCCCGCCCTGACCGTACTGACCACGCCCAATAATCCGACAGGCCTTGCCATGACGATCGACGAGATCGAGCCGATCGTTGCGGCGTCGGACGGCTTCGTCGTCGTCGACGAGGCCTACGTGGAGTTTTCCGACGAATCGAGCGCGCTCGCGCTGCTGGATACGCACCCGAACGTCATCGTCCTGCGCACCCTGTCGAAGGCGTGCGGCCTGGCAGGGCTCCGGGTAGGGTTCATGGTTGCCCACCCGGCCGTGATTCGTGAAGTGATGAAGGCGCGGCTCCCCTTCATGGTGGATCCGCTGGCCGAGACGGCCGCTCGAGCGCTGCTTCGTCACGTGGACCTGCTGGCAGAGCGCGCCCGGCTGCTCAAGTCCGAGCGCGAGCGCCTCGAGAAAGCGCTCGCGGAATTGGACGGCGTCCAGGTCATTCCGTCGCAGACGAATTTCGTCCTCTTCCGAACGCCCTCGGAACCCGCGGCAATGATGGGCCGTCTTGCGGAAGCGGGCGTCCTCGTTCGCAATATGGCGGGCTACCCGGAATTACAGGGGTTTCTGCGCGTCAATGCGGGCACGGAAAGCGAGAACAACGCATTTTTGGTCGCGTTGAAAAATGCATTGATCGACCGCCGTTGAAACCGTCTGGATGCTGGTTTCCGCCCTCGGAGGCTGGCGTCGTGGAACATGGTTTTTTGCCGCTCTGATTCTTACTCCAGGTCGCCAGTACCACCATGGATTACATACAGGTAGACATCATCGGACTTTCTACCAGCCCGTCGAGTGGCGGGGCGTATGCCCTCGTACTCGGCGAGGTTGGAGGCAACCGACGCCTACCCATCATCATCGGGGCCTTCGAAGCGCAGGCCATCGCGCTCGAGCTCGAAAAGATTCAGCCGCCGCGGCCCATGACGCACGATCTCCTGCGTGATTCGCTGGAGGCCGTCGGGGCGGAGGTCATGGACGTGGTGATCGACGAGCTCCGTGAGGGCACCTTCTTCGCCAAGATCCGCTACGTGCACGAAGGGGACGAAGGGCAGCTGGATTCGCGTCCCAGCGATGCGGTCGCGCTGGCCGTGCGGGTGGACGCCCCGATCTACGTGGCGCCCACCGTGATGGAAGAAGCCGGCATACCGACGGAGGAGGAAGGCGCGACGGCCCTTCCGACCGGCGAGGCGGGGATGGAGAGCGACTCGTCCATGACGCAGTTGGAGCGGATGGAGCATCAGCTCGAGTCGGCCATCGAAGAGGAGGATTACGAAAAGGCCGCCGAGCTTCGAGACGAAATCAAGCGGCTCCAGAGCGAGAAGCAAAAAAACTGACTTGACGCTGCTCCGTGCCGCATCTCGAATGACCTGCGTACGGATCGGCGCGTGCGGCCCGGCACCCCGGTATGCCGATGCCTCACCGAGCAACTCGAAAGCGAAGCTTTGGCACTTCGGCCAGGTGCGAGGGCTTCGCTTTTCCATGGTAATATCACCCACCAAGCGAGCGTGCCATGTCCACGGCAGCCTCAGTCCGTGCGTCTATCCGACGCATCCCGTTCGACGAGATCGACGACTTCTCCGCGCTCTTTCGGGATTACTGTACGAACTACGAGGCATTGTCGAATTTCTTCGCCGGCGACTTTCGAGCGCCGGCGGCCCGTCGCGAGGCCGTCGAACGGGCCGTACGGCACGAGCGCGACCGCGCCGCGCTGGCCGACGTGCTGCTGGATCAGAACGAGCGGTGGGGCCTCTCGGACGCCGTCCGGGAGAATATCGAGGCCCTGCGCCGGACCGATTGTGCCGCCGTCGTGACCGGACAGCAGGTCGGGATCTTGACCGGCCCCCTCTACACGATCCTCAAAACCCTCTCGACCGTACAGCTCGCCGACCAGCTCGCTCGGGAAACCGGGCGTCCCGTGGTGCCGGTGTTCTGGCTGGGAGGCGAAGACCACGATTTCGAGGAGATCTGCAAGGTCGTGGTACTTCGACGAAACGAGCCCCTGGATCTCCGGTACACGGCGCCGCCCCACGCAGAGGACGACAATACGGGGCCGGTCGGGCGGATCACGCTGGGCGAAGAAATCGACCGGATCGTCGCCCGGCTCGAGGAGATCCTGCCCCCCACTGATTTCAAACGTAGCGTGATGGAGATCGTACGCCGCTCCTACCGGCCCGGTACGACGTTCTCGGAGGCGTTTGCCCTTCTTCTGCGCGCCCTTGTCGACGAGACGGGCCTCATCATCATGAGCTCCGACGACGCGCGACTGAAGCGAATGGCCGTGCCGCTCTACCGAAAGGAGTTCGACGATCCGGAAGCCCTCACGCAGTCCGTACACGACGTTTCGGGGCGTCTCACGTCGAGGTATCACGTGCAGGTACAGGTTACGCCGTCGAATCTATTCTTTCTGAACGAGCGGGGCCGCTTTCCGATCGATCTGGAGGACGGCGCCTACCGCATCCGCCACCACGAGGAGCGCCTCACGGCGGCGGAGGTGCGTGCGATGCTCGAGGAGGCCCCGGAGCGCTTCAGCCCCAACGTGGTGCTGCGGCCGCTCACGCAGGATTTTCTTCTGCCGACGGCCATGTACGTGGCGGGCCCGAGCGAGGTGGCCTATTTCGCGCAGTATCGCCGGGCCTACGAATGGGCCGGGATTCCCATGCCGCTGATCTATCCCCGCGCCAGCGTCACGATCGTCGAGTCGAAGGTTGCAAAGGTGCTGGACAAGTACGGTCTGGCCGTCGGGGATTTCGAAGAAGACCTGGATCGCCTCTTCCAGCGCGTCGTGGTCGCATCGATGGACGTCGACGTCGACGAGCTGTTCTCGGCCGCAAGCCGTCACCTTCACGAAGCCGTCAACGGCGTCAAGCCGCAGCTCGAGGGGATCGACCGTACGTTGTCGAAGGCGGCGGAGGCGACGCGCCAGGCGCTCATGGAGGAGTTCGATAAGCTCAGAGGAAAGGCCGTCCGTCTCGAGAAGAAAAACCATGAGGTCGTCCGCGACCAGCTCGAGAAAGCGCAGGTGAATCTTTATCCCGGCGGCACCATGCAGGAGCGCGCCGTCTCGATCCTCTATTTTCTGAACAAGTACGGCGTGGGTTTCGTCAACGAACTACGCGAGGTCGTCTCGACGGATACGACGCAGCATCAGGTCGTAGAACTGTAAGGGCGTCGGCTACGGGGCAGGGAGAAGGTCGATATGGCGGAATCAATCACCTCGGAGACGCTGTTCAGTCCGCTGGTCGAGAAGGCCGTCGAGCTCTCCGCCCAATGGCACGACCGGACCTATCGCAAGAAGCGGTGGCGTGATGCTCCCTTCGAGGTGCCCGCGCACGTCATCCTGCGCGTACCCGTGATCGCGCACGTGACGGCCGTCGCCATAACTGTCCAGCGGGCCGGATGGCACGACGAGCCGGTGGCCGCCGCCTTCCTCCACGACGTCCTCGAAGATGCGAACCGGTACGGCCGGACGATGCGCTCCGAGGAGTTGCGCGAAGCGCTCGGAGATACCGTCCTGCAACACGTGCTCGACGTCACCGAAGCGCAGTACGATGACGAGGGCGAACCCGTCGAGTGGCGAGCTCGCAAGGAAGGATACCTCGCGCAGATTCGGGGCGCCTCTCCAGGGTCGGCGGCCATCAGTCTCGCCGACAAGCTGCACAACTTGTGGTCGATCAACCAGGGACTCGGCAGCGGCGTGAGCGTGTTCAAAGAAGACAGGTACGGTCGCGGGCTGAGCTACGGACCTGCCGAGCAGCTCTGGTTTCATGTATCCGTCGTGGAGGCCACTGCGCGCCACGACGATCCGAGGCTCGAGCCGATGCGGGCCCGCCTGCGCCAGGAAGTGGAGTTGTTTCGTGAGCGAACCGGCGCGCGATGAGCCGGAAGGCGTCCGTCGATCCCGCGAAGGCTACAGAGCCGGCTCCATCTTCAGCACGAGGCGACAGAGGCGGCGCCACGTCTTCAGGTCGCGCGCGAACTCGTGTCGCAGCTCGTCGAGGCGGCGCCGCATCTCGCGAGCCCTGTTCGGATCGACTTCCAGCATGGCCTTGTAGCGATCCCTTACCGTCTTGGCGGACGTGATGGTAGACGTCAGTTTGTCGGAGGTCTTCTCCACCGCATCCAGGAAGGCCTGCGCATGCTGGTCGCGCAGCCGGCCGAGGTGCTCGACCAGCATCTCACGGTCGGCCTGGACGAGCCGCTTCTTGATCATCAGCGGGTCCATCGTCTTCAAATCCGTCGCGAGACCGATCTTGCTGAGAACCCAGATCAGATATTTGGGGGGATCGAACTGATACCAGCGCACGCCGTTGCGGTAGTCGCCCGAGAACGTATGGTGGTAATTGTGATAGCCTTCCCCGAACGTGAGCAGCGCGAGCACGAAGTTGTTGACGGCCGAATGCTCGGTCGAGTACGGCTTGCTGCCCCACATGTGGGCAAGGGAGTTGATGAACCACGTGCAATGGTGCGCGAGGAAGAGCCGAAGCAGAAAGGCGAAGACCAGCGCCCCGAAATAGTCGCCCGTCAGCAAACCCACCAGGAGAATCACGAGCAGGTTGGATGCGGCCATAAGCAGACCGTAATGCCGGTCCTGCAGGACGAGCATGTCGTTCCGCTTGAGGTCCGCCACGTACTTCTCCTCGAGCCCCGCTCGCCGCTTGAACATCCACAGCATGTGCGGATACCAGAAGCCGCGTTCGGTCTCGTAGGGGTCGTCGTCCGTGTCGACGTGCCGGTGATGCAGACGATGGTCGTGCGCCCACTCTAAGACGCTGCCCTGAACCGAGAGCGTCCCGAAGAAGAGAAGCATCGATTCGATGACGGGGTGGGCGTTGTAGGTCCGGTGTGCGTAGAGCCGGTGATACCCGGTTGTAATGGCCATGAGCGTGGCCACCCATAGCAGCGCCGAGCAGCCTATCAGCAGCGCGCTCGGCGTGTGCTCGGCCAGGTACAGCGGCAGCGCGATCAACAGCGCGACGTGGTATCCCAGGATAAAGAGGAGCGCGCTCCAGTTAACGTTGTCGCGACGCAGCGCGCGGACCAGCTTGGACATCCGTAGTAAGCACGTGTGAATGAGTCTGACGGAACCGGCGCGGCCGCACGGCCGTGCAGACCGATCGTTGAAGGGCGTGGTGGGGCCGCTCACGGAAGCGCGTCCGCCTGGGACGGGTCTCCGAGCCGGTCAGTAACGCGCCGCACCCCTCCACGGTTTCGTGGGGGCTGCGGGCTCGGACTCCGTAGTCGGGCTGGAAGATCATGCAGATCACCGACACGTGCCGGAGCGAGGCCTGCGCGGTGCCCGTAGATCCGTGAGGGCCCGGCTAGAGGAGACGGCTGTGTTCCACCATTATACAGCGATTCCGTACGTAGCGCAGATCGTGACGCCGCGCCGTCTCCTCCGCCTGGCGACTCGAGACGCCGAGCTGGGTCCAGATCGTCGGGCGATGACCGGTTCGATCGGCTCGCTCGGCCGCAATCTCGACCATCTCTGCCGTGTACCGGGGATTCCGAAAGACGTTTACGATGTCGATGCGCACCGAGTCCGACACGGACAGAAGATCCGGATAGCACGTGTCGCCGTGGCACGTATCGTGATGCGGGTTGACGGGAATGACCGCATAGCCGGCATTTTTCAAGTAGCGATAGATCGCATAGCTCGTGCGGCTAGGACGGTCCGAACATCCGACGACGGCGATGGTCTCCGCTTGCTCGAGGATTCTTTTCAGTTCATCGACGGTGTCTGCCGAGGGCTGCATGGGCGATGGCGCGTTTGCGGTGGAATCGGGTCTGATGGGTCGGTGCCTCCGTCGCGGTTGCCGGCCTGCGGCGACGTTCGGTTTTCACCGACGCTCTTGAAGATACCGCCGGCCGGCGAGCCCGTTCGGTGCCGTACACGGTCGTTCCAATTTTGAGGTGTCGTCTCCGCCTCGACGTCCGGTCGGGAGGTGGCCTCCGCGCGCCGAACAATTCCGCAGGAGCGGTCGTACCTCTCGTCACTATCGATCGCCCGTCTAATCAGGAGCATCCATGGCTGGATACCCCTTTACCGAGATAGAGAAGAAGTGGCAGAAATACTGGGACGAGCAGAAGACCTTTCGCATGCCGGATACGCCCGATCCGGATAAGGAGAAGTTCTACGTGCTCGACATGTTTCCATACCCCAGCGGGGCCGGGCTGCATGTCGGCCATCCGGAGGGCTACACGGCGACCGACATCGTCGCGCGGTATAAGCGCATGAATGGCTTCAACGTGCTCCATCCGATGGGGTGGGATGCCTTCGGTCTGCCGGCCGAGCAGTATGCCCTGAAGACCAACACGCATCCGCGCGAGACGACGGAAAAGAACGTCGAGCGCTTCCGCGAGCAGCTCAAGTCGCTGGGGTTTTCGTACGACTGGGACCGCGAGATCAACACGACCGATCCGGCGTACTTTAAATGGACGCAGTGGATTTTCCTGAAGCTCTACGAGAAGGGGTTGGCCTATCAGAGCGAGGTGCCCGTCTGGTGGTGTCCCGAGCTGGGCACGACGCTCGCCAACGAAGAGGTCGTCGACGGCCGGTCGGAGATCGGCGGCTACGAGTGCGTCCGCAAGCCGCTGCGGCAGTGGATGCTGCGTATCACAAGGTATGCCGAACGGCTGCTCGAAGGTCTCGACGAGCTGGACTGGCCCGAGAGCACGAAGGAGATGCAGCGCAACTGGATCGGCAAGTCCGAAGGCGCCGAAGTCGACTTCCACGTCTGGGGCCGTCCCATCGAAACGATTCGCGTCTTTACGACCCGACCCGACACGCTCTTCGGTGCGACCTACATGGTGCTCGCTCCCGAGCACCC
>CAZXHQ010000199.1:0-6921 GCA_964640145.1 uncultured Rhodothermales bacterium
CAGCGCGAAATGCAAATCCCTCGGGTTGAGCGTGAGACTGCGGTAGTAAATCGATGCGGTGCGCCCGTCCATGGGACGCTCGAACACCAGACGGCGCGGAAGCACGACGCCGTCGAATTCATCGAACTCCGAGAAGACGCGCCGCTCGACCAGTTGGCCGGATCCGTTGCGCTCTTCGTACTGGATGACGCGCCAGTAGGCAGGATCGACCACGTATCTGACGTGTCCGGCGGGATTGGATAAATAATAGTACTCCTCGTCCGCATCGACCGTCCAGTCGACCTCGGGAGCGGGTACGGGCAATCCGAGCAGGTTGCCTCCGATATCGCCTGACGTGAACGGCTCGGGCAGCAGTCCCTCCGCTTCCGAAAGAGCGCCGTAGAGGAGTCGGTTCTTCAGTCGGTCATAGAAATAGAAGCTGTCCGGCGTGACCAGGGCGCGGGCGGCTTCGATACCCAGTCCGGGGCTGATGCTGACGTAGAGCGAGTCTCCGCGGCGTTCCTGCAGCTCGGCCGAGAAGGATCCGCTGTTCTCGGGGGCTCGGATCATCAGGTTAGACTTCGCGCGGAAGCCCGTAAGGGTGTCGAGCGCTTCGGTGAGCTGATAACGAATCTCTACGGCCGAGTGGTGCGGAAAGGCGGATGGAAGGTCTCGCTCGAGAGGCGCCCGCGGCGCCGAGCAGCCAACGAAGAGCGCGGCACTCGCCAGTGCGAGAAGAAAAAGTTGACTGCGCGGCATAAAAAAGACGTAAAGGAGTGGAGGGCACTACTCGCGACCGATCTTGCGTTTCAGCGTTTCGTTGTCGGGATTCATCTCCAGCGCACGATTCCAGGCCTCGGCGGCCTCGTCGGCCCGACCGAGCGCCTCATACACGTCTCCCAAATGCTCGACGACGGCCCCCGACGCCTCGGGATGATCGGCGGCCCGGCCGATGTGGCGCAGCGCCTCCTCGTGCTCGCCGAGCCGAAAGAGCACCCATCCGAGCGTATCCAGATAGGAAGGCACGTCCGGCTCGAGCTCCACGGCTCGTTTCGCCATTTCGAGCGCGTCCTCAAGCCTGGCGTTCCGCTGAGCGAGGTTGTACGCATAATTGTTCAAAGCCGGCACGTGGTCGGGTTCAGCCTCCAGAGCGAGCTCGTACGAACGATCGGACCGTTCGGCGTCGCCGATACGCGAATACAGCAAACCTAATGCCGAATACAGAGATGCGCGGCCCGTCATGTCGTCCGGCCGGTCTTCACGGATGATCCCGATCGCTTCCTCGAAGCGCCGGATGGCTCGGGCATTCTCGTAGGCATCCATGAGCGCATACCCTGCAATGCGCAGGAGGGGCACCGAACCGGGAAACAGCATCAGTCCCTCGTCGGCCACCTCCACGGCGCGCTCCTGCTCCCCTCCCTGCAGAAAGGCGCTCGAGGCCTGCAGCCATACCTGCACATCTCTCGGATTCACTTGGAGTGCTCTGTAGAACAGCCGTGCGGCGTCCTCGTACGCCTGCTCACCCAGATACAGGTCTCCAAGGATGAGGAGAGCTTCCTCGTTCTCGGGATCCAGTTCGAGTACGCGTTCGAGAAGCTGCGAGGCCGCCGTCCGGGCGTCTTCGTCGCGGGCGGCCTGCGCATACAAGGGCTTGGCTCGCAGGAGAAGCTGTTCGGGATCGGTCGAGCCGCGGTCGTTCGTCTGTCCCAACAGCGCGTCGGCGTCGTCGGGTCGTCCCATGGTTCGATAGAGTTCGGCCAGCGCCAGCATAGCCTGCGAGTCGCCGGGATCGGCCTCCAGGGCGTCGAGCAGCTCGTCGACCGCCTCCTCGCGGCGATCCTGCTTCATGTACACGTCGGCCAGCATGCGGTGAAGCTGAGGCTCGTGCGGTTGCTGTTCGAGAAGATCGCCGAGGATGCGCTCCATGCCTTCGAGATCCTCGAGCCGCGCGTAGAGGTGGAGAATCTGGTTCTGTACGTCCCGGTCCGATCCGATCTGCTCGAGCAGACGCTCATACGTGGAAACGGCCCGGCCGAGCTCTCCGTCCATCGTGTAGACGCGGGCCAGCTCATAGAGCGCATCGAGATTATGGGGAGCCTGCTCCAGCACCTGGTTGTACACGCGGGCAGCCTCGCCCGCATCGCCCATCGATAGATGCAGCTTGCCCAGCTGGAGCGCGTAATGGGCGTTGTCGGGAGCGGCTTTTCGTGCCTGGCGCAGGCTGTAGAGCGCCGCCGCCTCGTCTCCGAGCACTTCGCGCGATTCAGCGGTGGCAGCCAGCACGGCCGCCGTGCGCGGGGCCAGTTGAAGAGCCTGCGCGTAGAGATCGAGCGCTTCCCGGTGACGACCCAGACGGGCCTCCATCATGCCCCGCACGAAGAGCTGCTGCGCCCTCGATTCTCTGGAGAGCTCTTCGGTGTCGGATCCGGGGGCCGTTCGCAGGTCCGAGGCGATGTTCGAACTCCTGGACGTGGACGTCGACGTGCCGCAGCCGGCGAGAAGGATCAAAAGGAGGATGCCGGCCGCCGGGGCGGGCCGGGGCATCCTGCGTCTCGTCGGGCCGTCGAACATCATTCGAAATCGGACAGTCTGTGGGGCTCTGGACAAAACGAGAAGCAGAATTAGAGGTTTCCACCCGGTACGTCCGCCGGCGCCTACAGAAATGTGCCGTGCCGGCGCCGCGCAGGCCGGCCCCGGGAACGGCGCAGCAAGTCACAGGATTAGATCATAAGACGTTCGAGAAGCGGCTCTCCAGGCCGAGTGCAGGGCGGAATAACGTTTCGGCATCCGTATTATGGGCGAACAGGACGTAACACCGGGGCAAGACGAAGCTTCTCTGCGCCGATTCACGCGCCAATTGATTCGAGACGTTCGTGCGCTCGAATATCTGCTTCGGGAAGACATGTTCGAGTCCGGGGTCCGCCGCGTCGGCGCCGAGCAGGAACTCTTCCTCGTCGACGACCGGTGGCAGCCCGCCCACGTGATCGAACGCGTGCTGGCGGAAAGCGACGACGAGCGCGTCGTATCGGAGCTGATGAAGTTCAATCTGGAGTTCAACCTGGAGCCCGCGCGGTTCGAGGGACGGTGCCTGCGCCGGATGGAGGATGCCATCAACGAAATGATGGACTACGTGCACGGCCTCGTCGAAAAGGTGGGCGCGCGCGCCCTGATGGCCGGCATTCTGCCTACCATCACGTTGTCGGACCTCGAGCTGAGCAACATGACGCCCTCGCCGCGCTACTACGCGCTCAACGACGCCATCACCAGGCTCCGCGGAGGGCCGGCCGAGCTGCAGATCCGGGGCACCGACGAGCTCTATATCAAGCACGACAGCATCACGCTCGAAGGCTGCAACACGAGCTTCCAGACGCACTTCCAGGTGCATCCGGATGAGTTTGCCAGTCTCTACAATATCGCGCAGACCGTGGCCGCCCCCGTGCTGGCGGCGGCCACGAATTCGCCGACGTTGTTCGGCAAGCGCCTGTGGCGCGAGACCCGGATCGCCCTATTCCAGCAAACCGTCGACACCCGCAGCTCGAACCTGTACCTGCGCGAGGTGAGTCCGCGCGTTCATTTCGGCACGAAGTGTGTCGACGACTCCGTGCTGGAGATTTTCAAGGAAGACATCTCGCGCTTCCGCGTGCTCCTTACCAGCGGTGAGGTCGAGGATCCCTTCGAGGCCATCGACGAGGGCCGTGCACCGAAGCTTCAGGCGCTTCAGCTGCACAACGGCACGGTCTACCGGTGGAATCGGGCATGCTACGGTGTCACACGCGACAAGCCGCATCTGCGAATCGAGAATCGCATTCTACCGTCGGGCCCGACGACCGTTGACGAAGTCGCAAATGCCGCGTTCTGGTTCGGCCTGGTAAGCGGGCTGGCGCACGAGCATCCCGACGTGCGTCGCGTCATGGATTTCGACGACGCCAAGACCAATTTTCTGGCGGCCGCGCGGCTGGGCCTCGCCTCGCAGTTAACCTGGTTTGAGGGCCGCAGCGTGCCGGCCCACGAGCTGATTTGCGGCGAGCTCGTGCCGATGGCGCGCGCGGGGCTGAACGCGTCGGGCATCGACCACCAGGACATAGAACGATATCTCGACGTCATCGAAGAGCGCGTGACGACCCGGCAGACGGGGTCTCAGTGGCAGCTGGACTCCTTCAATGCCATGAAATCCGAGGGGACGCGTGCAGAGCGTCTCAGCGCCGTGGTCGCCGCCACCAGCGAGCGTCAGCGCAGCGGGCAGCCCGTCCACACCTGGTCGCGCGCACGGCTGCAGGAAGGGCTGCTCGCCCGCCGGCTGGAAAAAACGCGCGTCGAACAGTACATGAGCACTGATCTGGTGACCGTCAACGAGGAGGAGCTGGTAGATCTGGTGGCCTGCCTCATGGACTGGCAGCGGATCCGGCACGTGCTCGTCGAAGACCACGACCATCGTCTCGTCGGACTCGTGACCCACCGCAACCTGCTGCGTTATATTACCGAGCGAAGAGGCGCCGACGATGGAGACGAGGGCCTCGCCGTAAAGGAAATCATGATCCGCGATCCCATCTCGGTGTCGCCGGACACGTCCACCCTCGAGGCCGTGCGGAAAATGCGGAGCCACCAGATCGGGTCGCTGCCGGTCGTCCGAGAGGGACGCCTGATCGGCATCATCACGGAGAAGGACTTCACCCACATCGCCGGCCAGATGCTCGACGAGCGCATGGGCCCCGAGAGGCGTGCGGCCGATCCCATCATTTCCGACTCGCCCTCTACCGGGACGAGCTCGACATGAGTCTCACTCCGCGCCGTCGGAACGGGTTGCGCCTGAATTCTCTTCCAGGTCCCCCAGCAGCGCCTCGAACTCGTCCCTGGACGACGGGCCGGTACGGCTGGGCGGGCGCTCAAGCGGCTCGACCAGCTCGTAGACGTCGCCTAGATGATGCTCGCGTACCTTTCGGACCGTTCCGTCCTTGATGAGTTGGCGGGCTACCTGGTAGGAGCACATTTCGTAACCCTTCTCCCTGGAATGGAAATTTGCGGTCTTACGGCCGTTACCTACGATGAGCACGTAGCCCCGGCTGAGTTTGATTTTGGCGTGGTTCAGCCATTTGTCCTTCGATACCGTAGGGCCAATCCGCCGCTCCTGTGGATCTCGTTCGCCAGTTGTTTCCATCTGCTTAAAGTGAGGTCTGACGGTTGCAAGGAGGGGTTGGAATGCGGCGTCAACACCCGTTCTCCCATCCGGTTCCGATGGATCCTCACGACGGCCGGAAAATATCGACGACGGCGGAGGCGGCCCGACGTCGGAGACGGCTTGTCCTTACCACTCGGTTCGGCTTTCTTCGAGATTTCGGCATAACTGACCGATGATCGGCGGTTCTTTGTAAAGGGACAGACGCTGCCCCTCCACTCCAAACGAGCTATCAAAGCTTGGGGACAATGGAACAGATGGTTGCTGACATACTCGGGCGCGAGTTTCTGGGCATCTCGCTCAGAGCCTGGCTCGTTCTGCTCGTCATATGGGCCGCGACGACGATCGGTCTCGTCCTGCTGCGGCGGTTTTTGATCTGGCGCGTCAAGAAGCTGGCAGCCCGTACGAAAAACGTCGTCGACGACGTGGCTGTCGCGCTGCTCGAACAGACGAAGCTGTACTTCCTGATCGCGCTGGCCCTCTACATCGCCGTCTGGACGGCGCCGCTACGGGTCGGGATGGCGAACTACATCTCGCGCATAGCCTTCGTGGTGCTGCTCCTCCAGGTGATCTCCTGGGGCAACCAGCTCATCACCGACTGGATCGGACGCTACAAGGAACGGAAGCTGGAGGAGGACGCGGCGGCCGTTACGTCGATGCAGGCCGTCGGCTTTATCGTTCGTCTTCTACTCTACTCGGTCGTGGTGCTCATCGCACTCGATAACTTCGGCATCGACGTGACGGCGCTTATCGCAGGTCTCGGGGTGGGCGGCATCGCTGTGGCGCTGGCCATGCAGAACATCCTGGGCGACCTGTTCGCTTCCCTGAGCATCGTACTCGACAAGCCCTTCGTCGTCGGCGATTTTCTCATCATCGGCGATTTTCTGGGAACGGTCGAGCAGATCGGCCTCAAGACGACGCGAATTCGTAGCCTCTCGGGGGAGCAGATCGTTTTCTCCAACAGCGATCTGCTCGAGAGCCGGATTCGCAACTACAAGCGGATGTTCGAGCGTCGCATCCTCTTTTCCTTCGGCGTCACCTACGACACCCCCTACGAAGCGCTCGAGCGAATACCGGAGATGGTGCGGCGGATCGTCGAGGCGCAGGACCACGTACGCTTCGATCGCGCGCACTTCAAGGAGTACGGGGATTTCTCGCTCCAATTCGAAGTCGTGTATTACGTGCTGTTGCCCGATTACAACGTATATATGGACATTCAGCAGGCGATCAACCTGGACCTGTTCAGGCAATTCGATGCGCAGGGCATCGACTTTGCCTTTCCGACGCAGACCGTCCACGTTTCGAGGCTCGACGGCGATGCCGATCATCGGAGGGAGGACCAATGGGCGAGTTGATGTATTCGGCAGCCTTCACGGCGGTGGCGATTCTGTTCACCTTCTTCGGAACCTCCGCCGCGCAGGATACGACCCGGGCGGACGAGCTTCGTGCGATGCGCATGGAGAAGGCGGTGCGGCTGTCACCGCCGGACGAGCCGGGATCCTTCGAGCGCTTCCTGGACCGGGTCGAAGGTTTCCAGAAGGGCCGGGGAGGCCGAGAGACGGCTGAGTTCTTGGGCGTCCGGCCGAAAATAGGCGGTCTCAAGCCCGGTGCAGGCATTGCCGGGGGCATTCAGGTTGTTGTGCCCTTCGCGCGCGACGCGGACGGCGAGATCGAAGCCGACGCCGTTGCGAGCCTCCGACGATATTGGGGCGTCGGCCTCCGCGCGCGATATCGGTACGGGTCTGCAACGGTGCTGACTTACGGGCGTT
>CAZXHQ010000200.1:0-6878 GCA_964640145.1 uncultured Rhodothermales bacterium
ACGATGCCCGAGGAAGACGGAGAATCGACGTACCGGCTGTTCGTCAATGGAACCATCTTGGGAGAATTCACGAACCCGGAGGAAACCAGGCCATTCGGATATGCCGCCCATACGTGGGAGAACGTCGAGCTGGATTCGGGCGACACCATTCGAATAGCGTCGGTTCCACACTCAAACCGAAAAATCCCTGAGGGTGACGGCTACGCATTCGCGCGTGGACGCTGGCAACACCTCGTGCTTGCGCCCGCCCGTTAACGGGCGGCTCGCCCGGCGACGACCGTCAGGCCCTTTGAGGTCCGATGGGACCGTACCGCGGACGAGTGGAACGTGACCGGTCTCACGACGTCTCCGGTATTGCGATTCGTGCTCCGCCGTCCATGGCCGACTCATGCGCGCAGATTCCGGTCATCGTCCAATTGGCGGCTTCCGCGGCGTGTCCGACCGGCGGTCGTCCCGAACGAATCGACGAGATGAATTCATGCACGAGGTGCGGGTGTGAACCTCCGTGTCCGCCGCCCTGAAAGAATGAGGTCTGGTCTCCTTCCTCGTCATAGGCGCCCCTGTGGGTAAAAGGCGCGATTTCGTCCGGAAGGCGATCCGGGTAGTCGGGTACGTCGATCCGCTCAGCATCCTCGAAGTCCGAGTACAACACCGGGTTTTCGCCGGCCGTCTGCTGCCACTCGAAAGAGAGGCGGGAGCCGTATACGTCGAAACTCTCGCGATACTGCCTGATCGTGTCGAAGAGGGATCGCGTCACCTCGCAGGCTACGTCGGAGTGCCTCAACCTGACGAGGGCCGTCTCGGCCGCGAAGGGCGAGCCATGCTTCTTCGCATAGGTGTCCTGGATCCGTCCAGACCCGAAACAGACGACCGACTCGGCCCGAGCGCCCGCAAGCTTCAGGAGGGGGCTCACGGCGTGCGTCGCGTAGTACATCGGCGGCAGCCCCCTCCAGTATTCGGGCCAACCCGGTCGGCCCATGTTCTGCTGATGGGAGCCGCGCATAAACTGGATCCGGCCCAGCTGGCCCGATTGAACGAGCTCCTCGACGTACAGAAACGCGCGCGTAAAGACCGCCGTCTCCATCATCATGTAGACCTTGCCACTGCGTCGCTGGGCGTCGACGATCTCGAGACACTCCTCGGTGGTGGTCGCCATCGGCACCGTGCAGGCCGTGTGCTTGCCGGCCTCCAGGGCCGCCAGTGACATCGGGGCATGAAGGGGGATGGGTGTATTGAGGTGTACCGCGTCAAGTTCTGGTTCCTGGAGCAAGTCCCCGTAATCGGTATAGCGTCGATCGATGCCGAAATAGTCTCCGACTTCGTTCAGATGGTCTTCGCTGCGCTGGCAAACTGCCCACAGCTCGGCATGGGGATGCCGCTGGAAGATGGGTATGAACTCGGCACCAAAGCCCAACCCAACGACAGCCACGTTGATTTTCTCACTCATAAGATCCTCTTCCTCCTGAAAGGTTGGCATGCCGACGCGCCGGATCGAACCGTGCCGGTTGCCCGAACGACCTGCGCGGCCCTGTGACGAGGCAATCGGCGCTTCCGGTCAGCGGACGAATTCCGTGCTTGATGATCTCGCCGAGGGCGTGTATATTCGTTCTTATTGTATACAAAGAATTCAACGTATACAAAACAACCGTGTGCGCCGATAAACGAGGTGGTTCGATGACGATTCATGCGCCGCTGAGCGGCTCCCCTACGAGCGCCCAGCGGATCACGAGGGCGAGCCCGGGGCCCGGAGCCCAAATTTGCTGGTCGGGCACCCAGGACGCGCAGGCGTCCGCCTCTCAACCGTGTTCCGAGCACGTCCCTCTCTCGCAAAACGCTTTCAGAAAATGACGAATCCCGTTTTTATCACGGTTGCCCCGGTCGGTCACGACGACGCGCCGGGTCCCAGGACCCCATCTGAAATCGCGGACGCCGTATTCGAAGCGTACGAGGCCGGAGCCAGTATCGCGCATCTGCACGTTCGTGACGCGGATGGACGGCCCACGGGAGATCTCGGCGTTTTTCACGAGACGCTCGCTCGCATTCGCGACCGCTGCGACATCGTCATTGAAGGATCCACAGGCGGTCCGTCCGAACAGAGTATCGAGGAACGGTCGGTGGCACTGGAAGAAGAAATCGAGTTTGCCAGCCTGAATATGGGCTCGGTCAATTTTTTCGGAGGTGCGTACGTCAATCGGCCGGACGAGATACGGGCTTGGGCGGACCGAATGGCAGATCGAGGCATCGTGCCAAACTGCTGCGTCTTCGACCTCTCCATGCTCTACACGGTGAGGGACTTCCATGAAGCGGGGATCATTCCCAATCCGATGTGGATCACGTTTTCGCTTGGTTTTCCGGATGCATTGCCGGCCGATGCCGAGACGCTTGCCACGATGCGTCGCTTTGTTTCGCCCCATGCCTACTGGACCTTCGCCTACCACGGTCATCCTGACCTGTCCTTACACGCTGCCGCCCTGGGCCTCGGCGGCCAGGTTCGAGTAGGATTCGAGGACAGCCATGAACTTGCATCCGGTCGCTCAGCCCGAACCAACGCCGAGCTCGTCGAAGTGGTAAGCCAGATGGCGAAAGCCTCGGGTCGGGTCGTCGGCTCGCCGGATCAGGTCCGGACTCTCCTCAAGCGACAGATCGACCAGCCGGCCTGACGAGTCGTGATTCCGACGCACCTTATCTCAGCCTTCCTAACCGAGATCACTCCCTGAAGATGGTTATGCCCGAGAATAGTTGGATACCATCGAACGACCGGTGCAGTATCCGTCGCCGCACGGCGGCCGTACTGTGGACGTTCTTAACACTGTCGCTGACGGTGACCGCCTGTACGTCGCCGGAAATGAATCCCGTGGACGAGGCGCCATGGCTCGACGGGCAGCTCATCGTTGATCCTGATAATGCGTCCCATTTCGCGTATAACCGGGACCGCAATGGCGACGGACGACTCGATCCAGCCTATTTGATCGGGCCGGGAGATCCGGAGGGCTTTCTCTTTCTTGGCGAACGTCGGAGCGATGGTACGCGGGACGACAGCCGACAGACGCAGGTCCTCGACCAGATGGAGGCCAATGGAGGCAACGTCATTTACTTCCAGGCCGTGCGTTCCCACGGGGGGGACGGGACGGCTGACCACAATCCCTGGGTCGATCCGGAAGACCCCGCTAGCGGCCTGAGCGAAGACGTCATCAACCAGTGGCACGGTTGGTTCGACCGCCTGGAAGAGGCCGGCATCGTCGCCCTGTTCTTCATCTACGACGACGGTGCTCATCCATTCGACGACGGATGCAGCGGGGCCGTTAGCGATGCGGAAGACGATTTCATCCGTGACCTCGTCGATGCATTTGAAGGGTATTCCAACCTGATATGGGTGATTCAGGAGGAGATCAAATACGTCGGACATTCGGGAGAGAGGCGCCCGTGCGACGACGCGCGGATTCGCAAGGCGGAACTGCTCGCCGATCGGGTTGAGGCCTACGACGATCACGACCACCCCATTGGGGTCCACCACAACATTGGAGAAGACATGGAGTTTTCGGACCATCCGAGCATCGATGTCTATCTACAGCAGGCGGACGTACGGCCGGCCTCCGGGCGAGGCAACGTTGAGACGTTCCATGACGTCGGTCTTCCCGGTGCAGGATTCGATGTCGGCAATCGATTCGTCTACTTCATGGCGGAGGGATACAACTGGCATCCTCACTTAATAGAAGCAAGAGATCGGGCCATGCTCCGAAAATCGTACTACGCCACCGCCATGGCCGGCGGACACGTGACGGTGCTCGGCATGTATCCCACCGAAGAGGGGGCGGATCCTACCGACGAGATGCTGGAAGACATGCGTCGGATGCAGACGTTTTTCGAATCTACGAATTTTAATGAAATGGAGCCGAACGACGACCTTCGGTATGGAGATACGCAATGGGTCCTGGCCGGTGCCGATGAAAGCAGCTATATCCTCTATCACTACGAGGACGGAGAAACGCTGGGTGTCAGAGGCTTGCCTTCCGGCACATATTCGCTGCGGTGGTTCGATCCTGCCGACGGCGCGGAAGTGGCGGAAGAGGGCGTCACGGCTTCCGGTGATACGGCATTTGACAAGCCTGCGGACATCGGGGCCGAAGCCGTCCTCTACGTGCACGCTCCATGAACCGGCATAGGTAGAGACGAACGTTGGCGGCTCCCCCGACTATGACGAAAACCAGATTGGATCTGTCTATGAAGTGGATTCTTCTTCTTAGCGTGGTGCTCGGGGGTGGTACAAGTGGCCTCGCCGTTCATGCGCAAGAGCCTCTCGCAAAGTGGCACACGCTAACGCTCGATTTTGAGGGACCGGTTGCCGCCGAGACGGACACTGCTCCGAACCCATTCCTCGATTATAGGCTTCAGGTGCGGTTTGCGGGGCCGTCCGGACAGCAGTACGACGTGCCCGGTTACTTCGCCGCCGGTGAGGACGGCCGTGGCCGGCTCTGGCGGGTGCACTTCACACCCGACGAGGCCGGTACGTGGCGCTATGAAGCGTCGTTTCATGCGGGAACGGACGTCGCCATTTCGCTCGACCCTGAAGCGGGCGAGCCTGCGTTCTTTGACGGTCAGAGCGGAGAGTTCGTCGTATCCGCGCGAGATGAGGACGCCGCCGGCTTTGCGAAGTGGGGCAGACTTCAGTACGCCGGCGGCTACTACCTCAAATTTGCCGACGGTCCGTACTGGATCCGCGGCGGCACCGACAGTCCGGAGAACCTCCTGGCGTATGCCGGCTTCGATAATACGCCGCCGAGTCATACCTACGAGACGCACGCCGACGACTGGCGTCCAGGCGACCCGGACTGGGGCGACGGCCGCGCGCGAGGCATCATCGGAATGTTGAACTACCTGGACGAGAAGCAGGTCAACTCCATCTATTTACTCCTGATGAACCTGGGAGGAGACGGACAAGACGTGTGGCCGTGGGTGGGCAACCCCGAGCCGTCGGGCGGTACCGATAACGATAATCTGCACTATGACGTCAGCAAGCTCGACCAGTGGGAGATCGTCTTCCGGCATGCGCAGCGTGGGGGGATCTTCCTCCACTTTGTATTGAATGAAGCGGAGGAACCGAACAAGAGGGAGCTGGATGACGGGGAACTGGGTCGAGAGCGAAAGCTCTACTATCGCGAAATGGTAGCACGATTTGGCCATCATCTCGCCCTCCAGTGGAACCTCTGCGAGGAATACAACCTGGGCTACGATCTGGGACCGGAGCGTATACGTTCGTACGCAGCCTACCTGAACGCAGTCGACCCCTACGATCATCCTATCACAGTACATTCGTCCGGCGATCCGGTCGAAGCATTGCGCTTTACATTCGGAGATTCGCTGTTCAGTATGACGTCTATCCAGCTGGGTCAGCGTCGCATTGACGAGGTTACGGAGGCCTTTCGCCAGGAGACCCAAGCGGCCGGTCGGCCCATTCCAGTTTCGCTGGATGAGTTCACGATCGACGCAGGTCAGGAAAGATCCTGGATCCCGCAGGACATTGCGGAGCTGCATCGAAAGGAGAAAATATGGCCGACCTATTTATCCGGTGGGAATCTCGAGTTCATCTTGCAGGGCTTGCTCGAGACGGATACCCTCAAGACGCCGCCACTCGATTCGCTCTGGAATTTCGTCTCGTACGGAAGAGCGTTCCTGGAGGAGCTTCCATTCTGGGAGATGGAGCCGGCCGATGATCTCGTAATCGATGAGGCCCACTTCGAGGTTGGGATTGGAGATGGAGAGACGTCCGAGCTTGGAGCACAAGTGCTTGCAAAGCGCGGAGAAGTATATGCCGTCTATCTGCCGGTTGCCTCGCCGGCTGGTGAGATCAATCTTACGGAGACCGACGGTGAATTTAGGATGCGATGGTACAATCCACGAGAGGGCGTTTTCGAAGGCGCGACTCGAACCGTGCAGGCCGGTCAGCGGCTTCCGTTCGGCCGGCCCCCGCGAGATGCCGCCCAGGACTGGGCCGTTCTCATCACACGTTGACCCTACATGGGCGTCATCCCGGCAGCGAGTGTCGGCATGGGTACCCCGTTCCGGTCGAAAACCAGTTACCCGTCGGAGCACTCCGTCGTCCAGGCCTTCGCGCTGATTCTTTAGTCTAACTCGTCTACGATCGCATGGTTAGTTCGGCCACGTCGACACGCCTTGATGGAAGGACGGCGATCGTTACGGGCGCCGCTCGGGGCATCGGCCTGTCGATCGCCCAACGGTTACACCGCGAGGGCGCCGTCGTGGTGATCGCGGACCTGAACCAGGAGAAGGCTCAGCAAATTGCCGCGAGCTTCGGCGAGCGAGGAACAGCGGTTCACGTAGACGTGGGCGATCCCGAAAGCGCCGAGGAGATGGTCCGCACGGTAGTGGATCGATATGCCAGGATTGACATCCTGGTCAACAACGCGGGCGTAGCGGGTCTGGCGCGGCCCGTCGCGGAGTATCCCGTCGATGAGTGGCGGCGGATACTTACCGTTAACCTGGACGGAGTATTTTACTGCAGCAAGGCCGTTTTGCCGCACATGCTGCAGCGGGGCGAGGGGCGCATCGTCAACATCGCCTCCATTTCCGGGAAGGAAGGCAACCCCAACATGGCGGCCTATTCGACGTCCAAAGCTGGAGTGATCGGCCTAACGAAGGCGATGGGGAAGGAATTGGCGCAGACCGGCATATTGGTTAACTGCATTACGCCGGGGGTGATAGCGACGGACCTTTTGGAGCAACTCAGCCCGGAGGCAGTCGAGTACATGGTAAACAAGATCCCGATGGGGCGCGCCGGCCGACCTGAAGAAGTCGCGGCGATGACCCATGCTCTTCTTCGGCGCCGTGGTGGCCACCGCGTTCCTCGCGGGTCTCGGCCC
>CAZXHQ010000201.1:0-5596 GCA_964640145.1 uncultured Rhodothermales bacterium
GGACCCTCGAACGCCTGCGCACCGGCGCACCCCAGCGAGCGGTAGCGAGGCGGTTCGGATCCGCATTCAGGAGGGAGGCACTTGGGATTCGTGCCCCCTCCTGAATAGCCTCAACCGTCAGATGTCTGCTGCGTTCGCAGTTTGACGGCGCGCGCGTCGGCCGAGCCGGGCTTCCGCGTGGTCAGCGGCAGACCCGTCGGATCACGGCACGTGAATGGCGAAGTGCACAGACTCGCACGTATTGGGGCCGTACGTTCCCAGCTCCTCCGGGACCGGCGGTAGCGAGGGATCGAATATCGGCCCGCAACCCGCATTGAACGTGTGAAGCATCTCGCTCGTCAGCTCTGAGATCCTGGGCCCGTGCGTGTGCACGACGAAGTGAATTTCGGCTTCGCGGGCGTCGAGAAGGCCGGGCGACGGCAGACCCAGCCATGCGGGGAATATCGAACCGTCGCTGTCCCCCACGTTGCGGCGACCCGCGTACCCCGCCTTGCCGGAGCCGCCGATGATGCGGCCGGATGCGTAGAGGACATCGGTCATGACGTCCGGATTGCCCAGATCATCCTCATTGCAAGGGTCGGAGCACTCCTCGGGCTTGTTGAAAACCACCATCCAGAGCGTTACGACGTCTCCGGGGACGAGCTCCGACGTCTTCAGCTCGAAGGAGACGCCGCTCTCCGTACGAACCAGCTTCGACGTGCCCACGCGGCGCATATCCTCAAATGTGTAGACCTCGCTTGCGTCGATGCCCGCCCTGCCCTGCAGGTGCTGGAAACGCTCCGCCGGCACGTCGCCTTGCTGAAGCTCCCCTTCACGTGCCGGGGCGTCGTTGGCATCTAGTGTAGTTTCTGCGGTACATGCTCCTACCAGGAGCGCGATTAGAGTAAGGGTGAGAAGAAAGCGGGGATTCTTCATGGCAAGCCTCCTTTAAAAGGTGCATATGCGGCGAGGAGTGGAACCGGGCGCGGTCTGACGAGACCCAGACGGCAAAATCGTCGACTCAGTCGCCTGACGGGGCCCAGGGGGCGTCGTAGCCTTACCGGCCGGAGCCGGTCGACCGACGCGTTGTCCCGCCCCGTATCTATGTAAGCCGAAACGCGGCCCACATCCCCTCAACCGGGACGAGAATAATCCCAGGTGCGAATCCGCCATCCGGGTTGCATATACTGACGAAACGCTGACGGCGTGCACCCGCTACCCGACACACCGCCTCAACCCCCGCTACCCGCAGAGCCCCATCCCCCGCCGCCCGGCGTTTCGATCCGCAACAGATCGCCCGCTTCGAAGCGGCGGCTGAACTTCGAGGGCAGCGTTTCCTCGCGGCCGTCTCGCGCGAGCGTGTTGCGTCCCGGCGCGCCGTCGTCGCCTCCTGCTAGCCCCCAGGGCCGCCGCTCACGCCGCTCGCTCAAAACCGTGACGGTGGCGGGCTCGAGCAGGTGATACGTACGCACGAGACCGTCGCCGCCGCGATGCCGGCCGCTCCCGCCGCTTCCACGGCGCAGCCCGTATTCATCCACCCGAAAAGGAAAGGCCAACTCCAGCGCTTCCACGGGCGTGTTGAGGGTGTTGGTCATGTGGACGTGCACGCCGCTGAGTCCGTCGGACTGCGCCGAAGCGCCCATCCCGCCGCCGATCGTTTCGTAGTAGGCGAACGGCGAGCCGTCCCGCCGGCTGCCCCCGATGGTGAGGTTGTTCATCGTGCCCTGCGAGGCGGCGGGCACGCGATCGGGCATGGCCTGCGCCAGGGCGCCGAGGACGGCGTCGACGATGCGCTGGGAGGTCTCCACGTTGCCCCCGGCCACGGCGTGCGGCGGCCGGGCATCGACCAGGCTGCCGGGCGGAGCCGTGACGCGCACCGGGCGAAAGCACCCGTCGTTGACGGGAACGTCGGAGCCGGCCAGGCAGCGCACCACGTAGTAGCAGGCCGATTCGGTGATGGCCAGGACGGCGTTCAGCGAGCCTTCGACGGCCGCCGACGTACCGTCGAAGTCGAACGTGACGCCGTCGTCGCCGATGGTCGCCGCGACGCGAATGCGCGCCTCGTCTCCCAGCTCGAGCCCATCCTCGAAGAGGTACGTCCCGTTCGGCCAGGCCCGCAGACTCGCTCGAACGAGTCGCTCGCTGTAGGCAGGCAGGTGCCCGGCATAGTCGGTCACCTCGCGGCGGCCGTGACGCCGCACGAGCTCGAGGAGGCGGTCGGTCCCCACGGCGTGCGCGGCGCGCTGGGCCGCAAGATCGCCGCGCCGCTCCTCGGGAGTGCGCACGTTGCGGAGGAGAAGGCGCAGCAGATCCACGTTGGCCTCGCCGTTGCGAAAAAGCTTGACCGGAGGGATGATCAGGCCTTCCTGGTAGATCTCGTTCGAAAGCGGCAGGGAGCCGGGGGTCATGCCGCCGACGTCGGCGTGATGCGCGCGGCTGGCGGCGAAAAATAGGTGCTCCTCGCCGACGAAGACGGGCGAGATCATGGTGATGTCGGGCAGATGCGTGCCGCCGGCGTACGGATCGTTGAGGACGACGAGGTCGCCGGGCCGCCACGCGTCCGTGCTCCGGAGGGCCGCCTCGACGCTGCGCGGCATGGCGCCCAGATGCACGGGGATGTGCGCCGCCTGGGCGATCAATCGGCCCTCCGCGTCGAAGACCGCGCACGAAAAATCGAGCCGCTCCTTGATGTTGGGCGAGTAGGCGGTCCGCCGCAAGGTGACGCCCATCTCTTCGGCGATGCCGGAGAAGCGGTGCCGGTAGAGTTCCAGCAGGATCGGATCCATGGGTCAGGCTCCGGTCAGGTGCAGGTTGCGCCAGGAATCCACCTCGACGTGCCAGCCGCGCGGGACGAAGACGGTCGAGTCGTACTGCGCGATGACGGCCGGCCCGTCGAGCGCATGTCCGTACCGAAGGGTCTCGCGCTCGTAGATCGGCGCGTCCGTCTCGGAGCCGTCCGAGAGAACGACCCGTCCCTCGCGGGCGAAGGCCGGATCGCCGGCACGAGAGGGATCTGCCGGCAGGCTGATCTCGGGGCCGGGCGACGAGCCGCGCACGCGCAGCGTCACGATCTCGACCGGCGCTTCGGGCATGGCGTGGCCGTAGCGGCGCCGGTGCCGTTCGTGAAAGCGGGCGACGGCCGCCTCGAGCGGCTCGTCGGGGAGGTCGATCGGGACCGTCAGTTCGTAGCTCTGGCCCCGGTAGCGCGCGTCGACGAACGCCTCCAGCGCCGGCTCGCGACAGCCCTCTTCCTCCAGGACGGTCCGTACTCGTTCGCGCTCGCGGTCGAACAGGGCCTCGATCTCGGAGGCCCGGTTCAAGACCGAAACGGACGCGTCGTAGACCACGTCGGCCATCAGGAGGCCCAGCGCGCTGAGCACGCCGGGATGGGGCGGAAGGAGGATGCGGCCGATGCCGAGGGCATCGGCCAGCTCGCACGCGTGCAGGGGGCCGGCGCCGCCGAACGGAACGAGCGCGTAGTCTTTGGGATCGTGCCCCCGCTCGATCGATACGCGGCGGAGGGCCCGTTCCATCGCCGCGTTGGCGACGCGTATGATGCCGAGCGCCGCGTCCGTGCGCGAGAGATCCAGCCTGTGCGCCAGGCCGTCGACGGCCGCGTGAGCCGGGTCGACGTCGAGCTCGAACGCTCCGCCGAGGAAGCGATCCGGCAGGAGGCGGCCCAGGACCAGATTGGCGTCGGTCACGGTGGGTTCCGCGCCGCCCCGGCCGTAGCAGGCGGGGCCCGGCACGGCGCCCGCGCTGGTCGGCCCCACGTGGAGCGCGCCCGCCGCGTCCACGCGTGCGATGCTTCCGCCGCCGGCGCCGACGGTATGGATGTCGACGGCCGGCAGGCGAAGAGGCAGCCCGGCGATCTCGCTTTCGGAGGTTCGCGGGATCCCGCCCGGGCAGAGGGCCACGTCGGTGCTCGTGCCGCCCATGTCCAGGGTCAGCAGGCGCGGCGCCGGATCGTCCAGCGCCGCGCGCCCCAGATGGAGGGCGCCGACGACCCCGCCGGCCGGACCGCTGAGGACGAGCCGGGCCGGCTGACGGGACGCCTGCGCCGGCCCGATGGTCCCGCCGTTCGACTGCATGATGCGAAGCCTTCGGGGCGCCACGACGTCCTCGAGGCGATCGACGTAGCGGGCCACGAGCGGCTGCACGTAGGCATTGACGACCGTCGTGGCGGTCCGTTCGAACTCGCGGTATTCGGGAAGGATGTCGGCGCTCGCGGAGATCGGCACGCCGGGCAGCCGATCCGCCAGCAGCCTCTTCGTCCTCGCCTCGTGCTCGGGGTTCTGAAAGGAAAAGAGGAAGACGACGGCGACGCTTTCCACCTCGAGCCGGCGGAGATCATCCGCGAGCCGCAACACGCCATCCTCGTCGAGCGCGCGGACGACCAGGCCGTCCGCCGACACGCGTTCGGAGACCTCCAGGCGCAGGGCGTCGGGGACGAGCGGGGGCGGGCGGCGCTGGGACAGCTCGTAGAGGTGCGGTCGGTTCTGCCGGCCGATCGCGAGGACGTCGCGGAAGCCTTTCGTGGTGACGAGCGCGCAGCGTGCGCCGCGCCGCTCGAGGAGGGCATTGGTGGCCGTGGTCGTTCCGTGCGCGATCGACGCCTCCTCGCCGGCGTCGATACGGCCGATCCCCTCGGCGACGGCGCGGCTCTGGTCGTCGGGCGTCGTAGCCGTCTTGTGCACGTGAAGCCGGCCGTCCTTCAGGTGGACGAAATCCGTAAACGTCCCACCTACGTCGATGCCGACGCGTTCGCCGTCCGCCATCGCCGTTAGCGCACCTCTTCGGCGAGCATGCTCTCGTGCACGTCGGTCATGAGTTCAGCCGGCGAGCGCTTCGTCTAGCACCCGTTCACTCGCTTGTAAATGCCGTCGTGATTTACGTGCCCCACGTAGCGTCCCAGGATGCGCACCTCCTCAAAAATGTCCGGCTTGATGTAGATGTCCGCGTACTCCTCGTTGGCCGGTTCGAGGCGCAGGCCGTCTTCGTCGTAAAAGATGCGCTTGAGGGAGGTCTCGCCGTTGAAGAGCACCGCGCCGATGCCGCCGTTCGGAATGTCGTCGTCGATCAGCAGCACGTAGTCGCCGTCCTCGATGTCGGCCCCGATCATCGACTGCCCGGCCACGCGGATGGCATAGATGCGGTCGAGGTTGGGAAAGAGCGTCTCGAGAGTGATGGTCCCGAGGTCGGCTTCGACGGCCTCCTGGAGTTGACCGGCCGAGATGATCCCCTTGACCGGGATGCCCGTTTCCTCATGCACGTCCTCGTCTTCAACGAGATGATACCCGTCCTCGTCCCGCGTGAGGTAGCTTTTCTTATGGAGGGCCTGCAGGTTCTGCGTGACGCTGTTGGGCGACCGGTATCCGAAATGGTCCACAATCTCCCGATACGTCGGCCAGACCCCGTTCTCCCGCACGAATTCCGAGAGATACTGGAAGAAGGCGTGCTGTTTGGAAGTGAGTTTCTTTCGGCTCATGAAGGAGATTCCGTTCAACGGTGCGACGGCTGACGATTCGACCGTTCTCGCACCCGATGCCCGGGTCAGAAAACCGTCAAACGGCCCAATCGCCCAGCCGGCTGATGCACATGGAATGCACAGTATACC
>CAZXHQ010000201.1:5696-6866 GCA_964640145.1 uncultured Rhodothermales bacterium
GGATAGGCCTCTTCGACGTGATAGCGAAGGAAATCTTCGATGAGCCGGCTCAGCTCGATCATCGTGCGGTCGTCGACCCGCATGCGCATGGCCGTCTCGAGATCCGTTCGCGCGAAGACGGCGAAGGCGCGGAGAGCCTTCCGCGACCCCCGGCGCACGGGCGTCGAATCGCCGGGCGGGGAAGGAAGGACGGTCCCCGTATCGAGCGCGATCACGCCGCCGCCGTCGGGGATCCGTTCGACGGTCTCCCGGTCGATATGGGGCGCGAAGCCGAGGACGGTCGCCAGGCGGAGCTGGAAGAAGTGGAACAGGTTTTCGAGCCGCGTACCGGTCCGGTTCAGCCGCTCGAGCACCTCGACGAGGAGGTTGAACACGGTAGGGTTCTCCTCTTCCTCCTGCAGCAGGGCGTAGACGAGCTCGACCGTGCGCAGGCCGTAGGAGAGGCCCTCGAGACTTCTCGTGAGGCCGTGAAAGGCGCGCACGTGGCTGCTCTCGCTGAGCGTCTGGACGCTGCGCGATCCCTTGTGGTAGAAGACGACCTGCGTGTACGACATCGGCTGAAGGGTCGACCCGAACCGGCTCTTCGGCCGGCGCGCACCCCTGGCCATCACCGCCAGCTTGCCCTTTCGGCGCGTGAAGAGCGTGACGATCTGGCTCGTCTCGCCGTAGTCGATGCTTCTGAGGACGATGGCCTCGGTGCGCACGATCATGGTCGGGGTGCGTCGAGGTTATGCCGACGCCTAGGTTCGTGTCTAGAGTATAAAAAATGCTGTGGCTAAACCGTCTGCAACAGCGGCTGAGCCTGACGAAGAACGAGGCGGTCGCGCTGCTGTGCCTTTCCGGACTGCTGGCGGCCGGCCTCGCGGCTCGGCACGTTCAGCAGCAATCCGTCCCCGCAGGTGCCTATGACGAAATGGACCGCATGTTCTTCGAGCGGTCCGATTCCTCGACGGCCGGTTTTCGGATGGATGGTCCAGGGGACCTGCCTACGGCGCCGGGCCTCGCCGACGCTTCGGACGCCGTGCCGACCGGTACCGGACGCATCGACATCAACACGGCCGACGCGGCGGCGCTCGACAGGCTGCCGCGCATCGGACCGAAGACGGCGGAGCGCATCCTCACGTTTCGCGCGACGTACGGACCGTTCCTCGACGTCGACGATCTCCGGCA
>CAZXHQ010000202.1:0-6815 GCA_964640145.1 uncultured Rhodothermales bacterium
ACCCGGATTCTGGACGTCGGCTGCGGAACCGGCATACTCGAAGAAAAGCTGCTGGAAACCGGTCGGCCCTATACGATCGTCGGCGTAGACGCATCGTCGAACATGGTGAAGCGGGCACGTGCAAAGGTGGGCGGCCATCCCAACGTCTCGATCCGCCACGCCGCTGCGAGCGACCTCCCCTTCGACGCCGGCTCCTTCGACGCGGTGGTCAGCGCCAGCGTGCTGCATTATCTGAAGGAGCCCGTCGCCGGCCTCCGGGAGATGCGGCGCGTCCTTCGCCCCGGGGGCAAGGCGTTCGTGGTCGACTGGTCGCGAGATTTCGCGACGATGCGCCTGCGCGAGGCCGTCCTTAAGATTCTGGATCCAGCGCACGGGCGGACCTATGCCGGCGACGAAGTACGGGCACTGCTCCAGGAGGCGGGCCTCACCGTCTTGCACCTGGAGACGTTTCGTTCCGGGACGTACGGGCTCTTCTTCGCCGCAGCCCGTGCCCAGTAACGGCCGGCCGTCTCAACCGAATATCGAGTTCATTAGCTCAGCCAACCGGTAGCCTGCCAGCGCGATGGACTCCGAGGCCGTCGAGTGCACCATTTCAGCATATTCGACGGGCGGCTCTTCGCCTCGCTCGATCTGGTCGTAGGCATCCCGCGAAGCGATCTGAAAGCTGCGCTGGGCCCACGCGTCGTAGTCGAACTCGACGGCGGACGGCGCCGCGTGCATGCCCATGATCGACGATGCGATTCTGCGAATGTAGGTAAACTCCGACTCGTCGACCTGCCGCTCGAAGGCGTCTGAAAGCGCTCGGTCCCAATACGAATGCAGATTGTCGTTTCCAGCCAGCTCGAACAGGTTGCCGCCTCGGTCTCCTTCGGGTTCCCCCTCCGTCACGCGCGCGCTCACGTGCAACGGCTGATGGATGTCTCCGACGAGATGCGCGAGCCATGCAATGAAGACAGCCTGTTGCGCACGGGGCACGATCTCCATACGGGCCAGGTGCTCCAGCGCACGAAGGCGCTCGACGATATTGCGCTCAGTGGGAGGGAAGTCATCCCGGACCTGCACGCCGCCCGGCGTTTCCTCCCAGAAAATGTTGGTGTAGTGCCAGGTCTCGCGGTGGTAGCGTGCATACCGCTCGGCGGCGTCACGATCGCGCACGAGGTCGGGCCACACGCTCGCGCGGACAAAGTGGATCATTCCCGCTGATTCGCCCCCGGAGGGTCGCAGGGCCAGGAGACTCGACGGGGGCGTCGCGTAGGAAAGGAAATCCGACACGGCCGCTCTGGCCTCCGGCGTCATGTGCTGCCATGCAATGTACGTCGCCACCTTGTGACCCGTCTCGTCCCAGGCTCGCACCGGGAGCGCCGACGTGACAGCAAATAGGAGCAGGATGCCGAATCGTTTCCACATGTACCACAAGAGGCCGCGTAGGTCCCACATACAAACTATAAAGCTAATGCACCATCGCACCTATTAATCCGCCGGCACGTGACGTCCTCGGCAAAAAAGGGACCGGTGCGTTGCCTCGCGGCAGGTGCAAGGGCACCGCACGCTGCGGCGGCGGGCAGGTGCGGTCGAGCTTACGATCCCGGCCGGATCGGCGATGATCCCCGGCGGCTGCATCCTGGCGACGGGCGAGGTGCCGGAGCCGATCCGCTAGCAGGAGAGGCCTACTTGTACTTCCAGTAGAGCGAATTGCCATCGGAGATCTGATCGACCGCTTTGACGATCCGGCGGCGGCGCGTATCGTCCCGCTTGGCCTCCGCGATCCACTCGACGTATTCGCGTTTATGGCTGGGCGGCATGGCCTCGAAAGCCTTCGATGCTCCGGACACGTCCCGCAGGGCCGCCGCAAAGTCCTCGGGCATCTCGATCTCGCGCCTGTCCTTCTTTTTCGGTTGAATGCCCTGCTCGTTTAGCTGCATCGCCTTCCGGATGTAGCCGATGAGCGTCGCCTTCGGCGGGAGGTCGTCCAGCGACGTGATCCGGCCGAACTGGCCCATGGCCTCGTCGGACTGCGGCGCGTCGTCCAGAATAAGCGACGCCTTCCAGAATCCAAATGCACAATGCTGCTTGAAGGAGGCCATGTGGGCGAGCATCCCCTCGTACGTGAACACGGGAAAGTTCCACTTGATGCTCTCCTGTACGGTCGGGCACCCCTCGTGCACGACCTCCCGCAAATATTCGAGGATCGGGCGCGCAAAGGCTTCCGACTTCTCGATATACGTATCCACGCGTGGGTCTTTCACTCCCATGGGTTGCTTATGCGATGTTTCCCGTCCACGTTCAGGTCACGAGGTCCTCTCGGCCGTCCATACATGCGGTCCGTCCCGCGCGGAGACGGCAAAGCGCTGTACAGGGTTCGTCAATAGAACAGCTATGATGCCGGCGATGCAAGGGACGTTGAGGAGCTTCGAGAGGTCGAGAGGTTCTGGAATGCTGCACATAATCGCAAACGTTGTGCACAACTTGTTAGTAACCATCCGGGCCTGTGGAAAAGGTGTTAATCGAGCCCCTCGCCAGGCCGCCTCGAAGCGCGAAGGCCGTGTCGAGGAGCCGCACGATCCGAGCGCACGAGCGGCCGGAGAGAGATCATCCCCAGGCGTGTCCTTTCCTGCGCGTACATGTTACGGGACAGGTGCAGTCTGGCGTCTCGAGGGACCGCGCGAAGAGCTGCACTTGAGACGACAATGAGAACCTTTCGCCGGTCTCTCGTGTATAGCACTAAAATGCCGCGCCTCCGGCGCAGCCACCTGTGCGTATGTCGTACCCCGGGCCATGATGATCGACGTTACACACCGCCGCTGTTGTTGTTGCTGCTGCTGTTGCAGCCGCAGGGGCGACACGTGGATATACGGCTCGACGTTATCGGGTTTACCAGGCTCAGCTTGATGCGATAACGAAAGCTTCAGCACGATCGCCCCTCCGGAACGAATCCGAGAGGGGCTTTTTTTTGCCCCAGACCAAGCTTGAAGCCACACCAACATAGCATGATAGACTCCATGGATACCCTCGTGGCCGGCAGGCCGGCGACGAACCGTGCGGCGGAGGGGGACGTACGGGTGCCGGACTTGGTCCGGGCCGTCGGGGGTACGCCTCTGATTCGGTTGGAACGAGTCGGCCGCGACCTGCCCGAGCGCGTTTCGCTGTATGCAAAGGCCGAACACCTCAACCCGTCGGGTTCGGTCAAGGATCGCGCCGCCCGCCACATGATCCTCGAGGGCCTTCGCGATGGACGCCTGCATCCGGGGAAGACGATGATCGATGCGACGAGCGGGAACACGGGCATCGCATACGCCATGATCGGCGGCTTGCTGGGCGTCCACGTCACGCTGGCCATGCCGGCCAACGCCTCACTGGAGCGGCAAAAGATGCTGAGGGCGCACGGCGCCGAACTGATCCTTACCGACCCGCTCGAAGGGACCGACGGCGCGCAGCGCCACGTCAAGGAGCTGGTCGCAGCGGAGCCCGATCGATACTTCTACCCGGATCAATACAATAACGACGCGAACTGGCACGCCCACTATGAGGGCACCGGCGTGGAGATCCTTGAGCAGACGGCCGGCCGCGTCACGCACTTCGTCACGGGGCTCGGCACGACGGGGACGTTTACCGGGACGAGCCGGCGACTGAAAGAGTTCGATGAAAGGATCCGTACCATCGCTGTCGAACCGGACTCCCCGATGCACGCGATCGAGGGGCTGAAGCACCTCGAGACCGCCATCGTGCCCGGCATCTACGACGCTTCCCTGGTCGACCGCCTCCTGCGCATCTCCACCGAACGATCCCGAACCATGGCCGGGCGGCTCGCCCGAGAAGAAGGACTGCTCGTGGGCGGCTCGTCCGGCGCGAACGTGGCGGCCGCGCTGGAGGTAGCCTCCGAGCTGACCGAAGGCGTCGTGGTGACCGTGCTCTGCGATACGGGTACGCGGTATCTGAGCGACTCCATCTGGGACACTGAAGCAACGCCCGCATGAGGACGCCCAAGGACGTGCTGGACCACATTCGTCGGCACGGTGAGGACACGTATCCCGAGGAATGCTGCGGCTTCCTCATCGGCCGCCTGCGAGAGGGGCGAAACGAGGTGGTCTCGGCCCGCCGGGCGATCAACCGAAACGATGATCGGCGGGAAGATCGATACGTGATCGCACCGGAGGACTACCGCCGGGCCGACCGCGCCGCGCGCCGAGAGGGTCTGGATATCGTGGGGATGTATCATTCCCACCCCGATCATCCTGCCCGCCCGTCGAAGACGGATCTCGAACAGGCCACGTTCCCCGGCTACACGTACGTCATCGTATCCGTCCAGGATGGAAAAGCCGCCGACGAGACGGCCTGGTCCCTGGCCGAAGATCGCTCGACGTTCCTACCTCAGCCGATCGACGCGCAGGCCGTCACCAGCGGTTGAGGTGAGCGCCGGCGAACAAGTAACTGAAACCTGCAACCAGCATTTGCCAGATATTGATGGCCAAGATTTTCATACCCACCCCGCTTCGCATCTACGTCGACAACAGGAACGCCGTCGAGGTCGACGGCGCGACGGTCGCCGAAGCCCTTCAGAACCTCGTCGAGAAGCATCCGAAGCTGACGGAGCACCTCTACAACGACGACGGCAAGCTGCGCCAGTTCGTCAATGTCTACCGCAACGACGATGACATCCGCTATCTCGATCACGACGAAACGGAGCTCGGCGAGGACGACGAAGTCTCGATCATCCCGTCGATTGCCGGAGGCGTCGAGATCGTCGAAACCGGGCGCGGCCCGGCACGGGTGGCCGAGGCGGCCGCCGGCGTCGATCTGTCGCCGGAAGAGATCAAGCGGTACAGCCGCCACCTTACGCTTCCCGAGTTCGGGATGGAGGGACAGAAAAAGCTGAAAGCCTCCTCCGTCCTGCTCGTCGGCGCAGGCGGACTCGGCTCGCCCCTCGCCCTGTACCTCGCCGCCGCCGGCGTGGGCACGATCGGCATCGTCGATTTCGATGTGGTGGACGAGACGAACCTCCATCGACAGGTGCTGCACGGCACGAAAGACGTCGGCCGCAAGAAGCTGGAGTCGGCGCGCGAGACGATCGAAGACGTGAATCCATTCGTCGAGATCGTCACGCACGAGGTCGCCCTGTCGAGCGACAACGCGCTCGACATTCTGAAGGACTACGACGTGGTGGCCGACGGGACGGACAATTTCCCGACGCGCTACCTGGTAAACGACGCCTGCGTGATGCTGGGCATCCCGAACGTGTATGCCTCCATCTTCCGGTTCGAGGGCCAGGTGTCGGTTTTCGGGATGGGCGAAGGACCGTGCTACCGCTGTCTCTATGAGGAGCCCCCACCCCCCGGACTCGTCCCATCCTGCGCCGAAGGAGGCGTGCTTGGCGTGCTGCCGGGAATGGTCGGTACGATGCAGGCCACCGAGGTCATCAAGGTGCTCACTGGAAGCGGCGAGCCGCTGGTCGGCCGCCTGCTGATGGTCGATGCGCTGGATATGCGTTTCCGAACGCTCAAGATCAAGCGGAATCCAGCCTGCCCGGTCTGCGGCGACCATCCGACCCAGACGGAGCTGATCGACTATCAGGCCTTCTGCGGCGTACCGGAGAATCCGGACGGCGAGCTCCGGGAAGACGGCGAGGACGTCCCCGAAATCACCGTTCGGGAGCTCAAGGACCGGCTCGACCGCGGCGAACGGCCCTTTATCCTGGACGTCCGCAAGGCCTACGAGTACGACATCGCGAACCTGGGCGGGACGCTGATTCCGGTCGACGAGCTCGTCGACCGGCTCGGCGAGATCGACAGCCATAAGGACGAGGACGTGATCGTGCACTGCCGCTCGGGGGCTCGCTCGGCGCGCGCGGTCGAGTTGATGCGGGAGCGCGGCTTCACGAGAGCCTACAACCTGAAAGGCGGCGTGCTTGCATGGAGCGACGAGATCGATCCCTCCATGCCGCAGTACTGACCCCGGCGTTCATCGGCATGGCTGGTCCCGTCGCGCACCAGGTCCCGTCTAAAGCTTCGGCAGCAGACGATCGACGATCTCCTCGCCCACCTTCAGGGAGGCCGTGGCCGCCGGCGACGGCGCGTTGCACACGTGGAGAATGCGCTCGGACTCCTTGATGACGAAATCATCGACCAGCTGGCCGTTCGGCAGCACGGCCTGGGCCCGCACGCCGGAGGGTACCTCCACGAGATCGTCGATCGTAACGGCCGGGATGAGGCGCTGCAGCGTCTTGACGAACGAGCGCTTGCTTAGAGACCGCCAGATCTCAGAAAGGCCTTTCTTCCAGTGACGCCTGACCAGGCGCCGGACGCCGGGATATGCCAGCGCCTCGCTCAGCTCGCGCGGATTGACGGTGCCGAATCGATATCCCTCCCGGGCGAACGCCAGCACGGCATTCGGCCCGCACTCGATGCGGCCGTCGACCATGCGCGTGAAGTGAACGCCGAGGAACGGGAAGTCCGGATCCGGAACGGGATAGATCAGATCGTTGCACAGATGACGTGCTTCCGGCTTCAGCTCGTAGTACTCTCCGCGAAAGGGCACGACGCTCATCTCCGGGTCCTGGCCGCTCAACCGGACCATGCGGTCGGCGTACAGGCCGGCGCAGGTGACGACGTGTCCGGCCGTCACCGTGCCCCGCCGGCTTTCCACCTTCATCGCGGCGCCGTCGGGCACGATGCCGGTGACCTCCGCCCCGGTGAGCACGTCATGCCCGCGCGCCTGGAGGATCGCGGCCAGCCGCAGGGCGACCCCCCGGTAATCGGCAATCCCCGCCTCCGGCACGTGGATCGCCTCGACGCCGGCCGCGTGCGGCTCGAGCTCGCGGA
>CAZXHQ010000203.1:0-5407 GCA_964640145.1 uncultured Rhodothermales bacterium
GGCGCGAAGCGAATCCCGGAAATCGCGCGCGGGCTCGGCAAGGGCATCCGTGAATTCAAAGATGCGACGAACGACATTAAGAAGGAGATGAACGTGGATCTTGACGATCGTCGCACCATCAACCAACCGCGACCGCCGGCCCAGGGCACGACGACGCCTCGCCAGTCGGAGTCGTACGAGCCGGCCAGGTCGAGTCCGTCCGAGTCGCCGGAAAGCTCCGAGCAGAAAGTAAATAGCTGACACCGACGTTGACGAAAAGGAACCGTCAACGGCCAGCCGTCAACCGTCAACCGGTGTAGAAATGACGTTTGCCGATGCCCGTCTAGCTTTGGAGCGGGGAGAGACCAGTTGCGAGCAGCTGGTCTCTTCGTTTTTGGAACGCATTCGCGAGGACGACGATCGGCTCAACGTCTACACGTATCTCGACGACGGCGCACTCAGTCACGCGCGCTACCTGGACAGTCGCCTCCGGAAAGGGGACAGCCGGGCCCTGACCGGCATGGTCATGGCCGTAAAGGACGTGATCTGCATCAAGGGACGCACGGTAACGTGCGCCTCGAAAATGCTGGAGAACTTCGAGTCGCTCTACGATGCCACTGCGATCGCGCGGCTTCGCGAGGCCGGCGTGATCTTCATCGGTAAGACGAACTGCGATCAGTTCGCCATGGGGTCCTCGAACGAGAATTCCTATTTCGGGCCCGTCAAGAATCCCGTCAACAGCGACTACGTGCCCGGGGGATCGTCCGGAGGCTCGGCGGCCGCCGTCGCAGCGGGCATGTGTCACACGTCGCTCGGGACGGACACGGGCGGATCCATCCGTCAACCGGCGGCCTTCTGCGGCGTGGTGGGCCTTAAGCCGACGTACGGACGGGTCAGTCGCCACGGACTCGTCGCGTTCGCCTCTTCATTCGACTGCATCGGTCCGTTCGGACAGAGCGTCGAGGACGTCGCGCTCGTCCTGAACCACATCGCGGGCGAGGATCGATGGGATTCGACGAGCGCTCCCGTCGAGGTGCCCGATTATACGAAGGCGCTCACCGGGAGCGTCGAGGGCGTCCGCATCGGCCTTCCCCGAGAGTACTTCGCCGAAGGCCTCGACGATCAGGTTCGGCGGATGATCCAGGAGCGCGTTCGGGCTCTCGAGGAGGAGGGCGCAGAGGTGAAGGAGGTGTCCCTGCCGCATACCGAATACGGGATCGCGACCTACTACATCCTTACGCCCGCGGAGGCATCCAGCAACCTGGCGCGCTATGACGGCATTCGGTACGGATACCGAGCGGACCTTCGGAAAGAGCGCGACGCCGTCAAGGCAGAGCGTGACGAGCTCGAAGCGGCGCTGGCCTCGGCCGAATCCGACGATCGCATCAGCGAGCTCCGCGACCGGCTCGACGATCAGGACTCCATCCTCCATCGGCTCTACACGTCGACTCGGACGGAAGGCTTCGGCGAGGAGGTCAAGCGCCGGATCATGCTCGGTACCTACGTCCTGTCCTCGGGCTATTACGATGCCTATTATGCCAAAGGCCAGAAGGTCCGCACGCTGATACGCAGCGATTTCGACGCCGCCTTCGAAGACGTCGACGTGCTGGCCACGCCCGTCACCCCGACGCCGCCCTTCAAGCTCGGCAGCAAGGCCGACGATCCCCTCGAGATGTACCTCAGTGACGTCTACACCGTCAACGCCAACCTGGCCGGCATTCCCGGGCTCGCCGTGCCCATCGGCACGCATCCCGACGAGCCGCACCTCCCCGTCGGCATGCAGCTCCTCGGACGCCATTTCGACGAGGCCGCGCTTCTGCAGGTAGGAGACGTGATCGAGCGGCTGGGCCGTTAGAAGGCGGCCGGGACGTCGACGGAGGGGAGGTCGAACGGCTGAGCGCGGCGACGACCGCGCCGGCGGCGCTTTCGGCCATAAGATGATCGGGCGGCCGGCTGCGGGGACGACGCCGGCCGCGGCGCGGTTTTTCCGGGCGCGCCTGCTCGGAGAGATATTTGCCGAACCTTTACTCATAAAGGAGCCGGGTTTCGTACTATACGGCATGAGGCTGCCGGCGACGACGATTGCACGATCTCGCCGGCCGGCGCCGCGAACCCGACGTCGGCGTCTCACGCGAACCCGGGCGCCGGTGCCGCAAGTCCGGAGCGTCGGCGCCTCAGGCGAACGCAGGTGCCGTATGCGAACCACATTAGCGATACCGACATGGCGATTCTTGTCAATGCCGACACGCGGCTCGTCGTCCAGGGCTTCACGGGCTCCGAGGGGACGTTCCACTCCGAGCAGATGCTCGAATACGGGACGAACCTCGTAGCCGGCGTGACGCCGGGGAAAGGCGGCCAGATCCATCTGGGGAAACCGGTGTACCACGCTGTCTCGGACGCCGTCGAGCAGGAGGGCGCGAACGCGTCGGTGATCTTCGTTCCGCCGCCGTTTGCCGCCGACGCCATTCTGGAGGCGGCCGAGGCCGGCATAAAGGTCATCGTCTGCATCACGGAAGGCATTCCCATCGAGGACATGATCCCGGTCTACCACTACGTGAAGCGAACGGGCGCGCACCTGATCGGTCCCAACTGTCCGGGCGTGATCACGCCGGGCCAGGCGAAGGTGGGCATCATGCCGGCCATGATCTTTGCGGAAGGTCCGATTGGCGTCATCTCGCGTTCGGGAACGCTCACCTACGAGGCCGTCGACCAGCTTACGCGCCAGGACCTCGGCCAGAGCACGGCCGTGGGGATCGGGGGCGATCCGGTCATCGGTACCCGATTCGTCGATGCCCTCGAGCTCTTCGAAGCCGACGCCGACACCGAAGCGGTCGTGCTGATCGGCGAGATCGGCGGCACGGCGGAAGAAGAGGCGGCGACCTACATCAAGGATCACACGACCAAACCTGTGTTCGCGTTCATTGCCGGCCGGACGGCCCCCCCGGGCCGTCGGATGGGCCACGCCGGTGCCATTATCTCGGGCGGCAAGGGAACGGCGGAAGAGAAGTTTGCTGCTCTGGAAGCGGCCGGCGCCGTGGTGGTGAAGGACCCGGCGGTGATCGGCGAGACGGTCAAGGACTACCTTACCGCGGCCTGACGACGCGGGCCCTCGAAGCGCCTGTTGAAGAACCGATGTACAAAGGGCCGCCGATGCGTCAACGGCCCTCTAATCCGACATCGACAAAGCCACTGCGAATCTCCGAAGCACAATTTGTAAAGGGTGCGGTGTCGTGGAGCGATCTGCCGAAAGACGGCCTTCCGGAAGTGGCCTTCATGGGCCGTTCCAACGTCGGTAAAAGCTCACTGCTCAATGCCCTGGTAGGTCGCAAAGCGCTTGCGCGGACCAGCGGCACGCCGGGCAAGACGCAGGAATTTAACTATTACCTCATCAACCGGCGCCTCTACTTCGTCGACCTTCCCGGATACGGCTATGCGAAGGTCTCCAAGCAGGCGCGCAATCGGTGGGGCCGACTTATTGGTCGATACGTCTCCGAGCGCGACCCGTTGAAAGTATTGATCCACCTGGTAGACAGCAGGCATCCCCCGACCGCGCTCGACCGCGACGTCATTCAGCTGCTCAAGGGCAGCGACCTGCCGTACGTCATCGCCCTGACGAAGAGCGACAAGCTGTCCGGGAATCACCGCACAAAGGCGGAACGTCGGATGCGCGACGTGCTGGCGGAGTACGGGATCGAGGCGCCGGTGGTTCTTACCTCCGCCCAGACGAAGCGCGGGCTGCCCGAGCTGCTCGAGTGGATAGACACCCTTGCAACCTGACGTTCGCTCGCTCGTCCGCTGTCCGCGAACCGCTTCTTGACTGACCAGACAACCCTGACGGATATGAAGGTGCTCATCACCGATGCAGTCGATCAGGTCTGCATCGATTTGCTTCACGAAAACGGGATAGAAGCCGACGTACAGCTGAAGAAGTCGGCCGACGAGCTGCGCGCACTCGCCGATGGTGTGGACGGATGGATTATCCGCAGCGGAACGACCATCACGTCGGAGCTGATCGAGGAGGCTGCGGACCTCAAAGTGATCGGCCGTGCCGGCGTGGGCGTCGACAACATCGATCTGGACGCCGCCACGCGCCGCGGCGTGCTGGTAATCAATGCGCCCGACGGCAACACGATCTCGACGGCCGAGCACACGTGCGCCATGCTGCTCTCGCTTGCACGAAGCATCCCGCAGGCGAACCGCTCGCTCGTCGACGGGCGCTGGGACCGAAAGGTGTTCACCGGCTCGGAGGTCTACAAGAAAACGCTGGGCGTGGTCGGCGTGGGGAAGATCGGCCGTGCCGTCGCCGAGCGCATGGCCGGCTTCGGCATGACGGTACTCGGCTACGATCCCGTGCTGGCGGAGGAGGTGGCCGAGCGAATCGGGGTACGTCTGGTCGACCTGGACGAGCTCCTGGTCGAAAGCGACTTCATCACCATTCACACGCCCCTCAACGATGCCACGCGCGGGCTGCTCCGCGAAGAGACGTTCGCGCAGTGCAGGGACGGAGTCCGCATCGTCAACTGTGCGCGAGGGGGCATCGTCGACGAAGACGATCTGCTCGCGGCGCTCGAAAGTGGCAAGGTCGGAGGGGCGGCGCTCGACGTGTACTCGCAGGAGCCGCCGCCGGAATCCCTCGAGAAGCTGATTCGGCACCCGCAGGTCGTCGCGACGCCCCACATCGCCGCCTCGACGGAGGAGGCCCAGGAAAAGGTGGCCGTGCAGATCACCGAGCAGGTCATCCACGCCCTGCGGGGCGAGCCGGTGCAGACGCCGGTCAACGCGATGGCGATCAAGCTGGCCGCCCAGCCGGAGGCGCAGCCGTACCTGAGCCTGGCGGACCGGCTCGGCCAGATCGTCGGGCAGCTCGCAGACGGCCACATCCGTTCGATCAGCGTCCGCTGCCGCGGCGAGGTCCCCCGCCGCTACTCCGAAGTGCTGACCGTCGCGGCCGTGCGCGGCGTACTTTCACGCTGGGTCAGCGAGCCGGTCAACCTCATCAATGCGCCCCTGCTGGCCGACGACCTGGGCATCAAGGTCACGGAGGAGCGCGATGCGGCCGCCGGCAGCTATACGAATCTCATCGAGATCGAGCTGGAGACGGCGGATGAAAGCCGGCTCGTGGCCGGCACGATCTTCGACCGGGACGAGCAGAGGCTGGTGCGCATGGACGACCACTGGCTGGAAGTCCGCCCGGAAGGCCGGCTTCTTATTTATAAGAATGTGGATCGCCCGGGCATGCTCGCGTCGGTGGGCAGCGTCCTGGCAAGCAATAACATCAACATCGGCGCGCTGGCGCTGGGACGGACCGGTAAGGGCTCGGTGGCCCTTACTGCGATCAGCGTGGATGAGACCGTGCCGGACGACGTCTTGAAAGAGATCGCCGGCATCGACGGCATCGAGCACGTGCGACGCCTGGAACTATGAGTCC
>CAZXHQ010000203.1:5507-6800 GCA_964640145.1 uncultured Rhodothermales bacterium
GAGATCGCCGGCATCGACGGCATCGAGCACGTGCGACGCCTGGAACTATGAGTCCCGGCCGCGCGCCATCCGGCCCTATGCGTACTGGGGGGATGCGCGGAACACACATCGGGCGGACAGGCGGAATTCGATCGGCCCGGATGCCGGCCCGCCCGCTGCGTCCTACCTCGAAAAAGACGGTTCAGACACGCGATGGAACCGTCCAGCCGCCAATATCGAGCATCCGGAACGTCAAATTTCTACGAACCGGTAGAAGCGCTTTTCTTGCAGGTACTCGTTTAGGTTGGGAAGAGCCCTATATGCGTCAGGAACGCCGTTGGTACCGCTTCCAGCATGGGACCCAAACGTGCCTTGACAATCGAAGGGGCCCCCGATATATTCTCCGTCGTATTAGAACATCCCTAACCTTTTGCAGGAGATCGAATATCGAGGGTTGATACGGCTTTTCATTCGTTCCATTTGCACATCTGTCCTCCTCTAGGTTGGCTCCTGACGAGTTGGGCAGCCGTGATGTTGGAAATGGCGACAGTCGGCTGATCTTTCTGCACGATCAAACATCAGAGTCGATTATTGTGAGGCGGTAAGGCCGGATGCGTGTTATATGCGCCGGTTTTTACAGGCACACATCCAATCAATAGAGGAGGTAGCATATGTTACGCAAATGGGGTACGATCGTACTCTTACTGCTCGCTACGCCCATGCTGGCGTCAGCGCAAAACACGGGGAGGCTAGCCGGCGTCGTCCTGGAGGCTGAAACCCAAGAGCCGCTTCCGGGCGCCAACGTCTTTCTCGAAGGGACGGCCCTCGGCGCCGCCACGAACGCAGACGGCGAGTACAACATCTTCGAAGTCCCGCCCGGGGTCTACACCATCCGTGTAAGCTTCGTCGGGTTCGTGACGGAGGTTCGTAGCAACGTCGAGGTCATTGCCGGCATCACGACCCGCGAGAACTTCACGCTCTCGCCGGTCACGGGCGAGATCGAAGAGATCCAGGTCGTGGCCGAGCGTCCGCTCGTCAACCCGACGTCGACGAGCGCGGTGCGTCGTCTCTCCCGCGAGGAATTTGCCAACCTTCCTACTCGAGACGTTGCGACGTTTTACGCCATTCAGCCCGGCGTGACGGTCTTGAACGACAAGGTCTACATTCGAGGCGGCCGGCCGGATGAGACCGACTATCTGCTCGAAGGATTGACCTCGCGCAGCCTCGTCGGCGGGGACAACGTCATGCCGGTCATTCCGGAGGCGCTCGAAGAGATCCAGGTGTTTGCCGGCGGCTACAGCGCCGAGCTCGGCG
>CAZXHQ010000204.1:0-1759 GCA_964640145.1 uncultured Rhodothermales bacterium
ACCTTTCTCACGCTCATTTTCGTGGGATTCGCCTTTCCGATCTCGATCCGGAACGACGAACGCGTGCGCGGACTCGGCCTGGTACTGTCAGCCTGGCTGGGGCTGGCGGTCATCTACGACGGATTCGTGCTGCTCCTTCTTCAGGCGGCCGCGCACTATCCCATCGAAGCCGGGGCGCTGGTGCTGATGCTTCTCAATCCGGTTGATCTGGCTCGGACGCTGCTCCTTCTGCAGTTCGACGTCGCGGCCCTCATGGGCTACACGGGCGCCGTGTTCGAGGGTTTCTTCGGCAGTGCGCTGGGGACGGTGACATCCATCGCGGTGCTCCTCCTCTGGACGGCGCTTCCAGTTCTATTAGGCTGGCTGCGTTTTCGCGAGAAGGATTTTTAAACGTCAAGGGGAGAGCGCGATGAGCCGCGGCCTTAAAAACCAGCACCATATCGTCATCGTGGGCGGCGGGCTCGCCGGACTCGAAGCCGCCGTGTATCTGCGGTCGGTGCTCGGTGAGGAGGCTGCGATCACGCTCGTTTCCGATCGGCAGCAGTTTACGTATCGTCCGTTCCTCACCTACGTCGCCTTCGGGCTCTCGCCCGATCGCGTGCAGTTCGATCTGAAGAGGATCGCCGACCTGAACGACTTTCGCCTGTTCGCCGGGCGCGTCGACCGCGTCGAACCGAAGAAGCGCCTGATTCGGTTCGGGGCCCACTCGCTGGCCTACGACTCGCTCATACTCGCAACGGGAGCCGCCACCGTCGAGGAACCCGTCCCCGGGCTTCGGCGAGGGTTCACCGTATGGAATGAAGAAGGGATGATCCGGCTGCACGACCGCCTGCAGCGGGCGGTGGAGGAGGCTTCTGCGGACCAACCCGCGCGCATCGTTTTTCTCGTACCCCCGAAGGCGGCCTGGACAGGCCCTATCTACGAGCTCGCGATGATGGCAGCGACGTGGTTGACCTGGAAGGGCGTGCGCGGGGCCTTCGATCTACGGCTCGTCACCGGTGAGCGCCGCCACGTTGCGGCCCTCGGCCCACACGTGCACGAACGAGTCGCCGAGAGTCTCGCTTACCACGGCGTCGATGCGGCGACAGGCCGGCGCGCCGTTCGCGTGGAGCCCCGCCGTGTGGTCTTCGAAGCAGGGGAAGACGTTCCGTTCGATATCCTGATCGATGCGGCCGTCTACGCCGGCAGCGGTCCGAAAATAGGCCTTCCGGTCGACGGCGACGGTTTCTATCGGACGAGGCTCGAAACCCGGCAGCTCGTCTCGTTCGACGACATATATGCCGTAGGAGACGGTTCGGATTATCCGGTGAAGCAGGGGTTTCTGGCGCTTCTTCAGGCCGATGCGGCCGCCGAGCACATTGCCTCGCGCGTGCTCGACCGAGAACCCGACTTTTCCTTCAGCGCCACGCTTTTCTGGTTGATGGAACAGTTCGACCACGTACTCTTCGCGCGAGCCGAGGAGGAGATGGGCGACGTGAAGGTCGACAAGCTGCCGACGGGTCGTCTGCGACGGCTGGAAGCGATGGGCTACCTGCCCAGGCGGCAGCGCCTCGGCAATCCCCTCTATGCCGGGCTGCTCTGGAAAGGAACCGAGATTGGGTTGACGCTCGTCAAACAACTCGAAGCGAGTCGGAGAATGGGCAGCTGAGTAGATCAACTGGGAGAGAGCCGGTCACATCTTGCTTTCGAGGCCGCTCGCTAGATTGGAAGACGTACGAAGAAGAGGACCCTGTAATGTCAGAGCAGCCGCCGCCGAACC
>CAZXHQ010000204.1:1859-6784 GCA_964640145.1 uncultured Rhodothermales bacterium
TGGAAGACGTACGAAGAAGAGGACCCTGTAATGTCAGAGCAGCCGCCGCCGAACCGACTCGTAAGCCTCGACGCCACCGAAGGCGTCTGGTCTCGATTTCACCTGGTCGCGCCGCTCGTCGTCGTGGGAACGATCGAAGGCGAAGGCTACGACCTGGCCCCGAAGCACATGGTTACGCCCATGGGCTGGGGGCCCTATTTCGGCTTCGTCTGCACGCGGCGACATGCGACGTACCGCAATGCCAAGGAGTCTGGATTCTTTACGGTCACCTTCCCCAAACCGTCGCAGGTCATACTCGCCAGCATCACCGCGCAGCCCCGCTGCGGCGACGCACGGGAGAAGACGGGGCTGGAAGATTTGCCGACGTTCCGGGCGAGCCACATCGACGGCGTCTTTCTCGAGGGCGGCTACCTCTATCTCGAATGCAAGGTGGAGCGGACGGTGGACGGATTCGATAAGAACAGTCTCGTGATCGGATTTGTGCAGGCCGTACACGTCGACGAGGACTATCTCAGGAACAGCGACGTCGACGATGGGAAGATGATTCACGAAGCTCCGCTGCTGGCGTACCTCAGTCCGGGTCGCTATGCGGAGATCCGCGAAACCAGTGCGTTTCCATTTCCTTCCGGATTCGAACGATAAGAGCCGCGAGTGCTGTGTCGGCGCCGCTACGGCCTCGTGACGTGCGTCCGCATATGCCGCCGAACGCGCGCGCGTTTACGTCTTCACGTACCAGGGGACTCCTCGGGATGTCCGGGCGTCTCCGGTTCGTCCGGATGGCCGGGCGTATCGGGCTCCTCCGGATGCCCCGGCGTGTCCGGTTCACCGGGGTGTCCCGGCGTGTCGGGCTCTTGCGGATGGCCGGGCGTATCCGGTTCCTGGGGACGTCCCGGGGTCCCCGGCTCCTGCGGATACCCGGGCACGCCCGCCTCGGACGCTGCACCCATCCAAACATATTCTCCAGCCTGTTCGTACCTCATAAGTACTTTCATCTTTAGTCTTCGGTGACGTCTGTGCCCTTTTCGCAAGCCCGATTCATTTAACCGTCGAAGAGGTCCGTCCGTTCTCCGGGACACCTGCGCTGCCCGGGAGTCGGGTTGCGATGAGCCGGATGCCGTGGCAGCCGATCCATTTCACGAGACGCGATCGCCGTAGAAGTCGAAAGACCATGAGAGACAAAGTTGGAATCATCGGTATGGGATGGGTCGGCTCGAGCATCGCCATCTCAAGCCTGCACGCGGGCGTTGCGGACGAGCTGCTCCTCAACGACATCCGGACGGAGATCGCCGAGGGCGATGCCATGGATCTTGCGCACGGTGCCATGTTCTATCCCTCTACGCGCATCCGCACGGCCGCGATCGAAGAAATGGTGGCGTGCGACGCCGTCGTCATCTCGGCAGGCCGGGGTGGTGGACCGGAGGAGTCTCGGCTGGATCTGCTGCGCGACAATGCGCGCCTGGTCGCCGACATCGGGCGAAAACTTTCCACCTGTGAAGGCGTGGTCATCATGGTAACCAACCCAGTCGACGTGCTTACGAAGGTGCTGGCGGAGACGTCGGGGCTCCCTCCCACTCGAGTTATCGGCACTGGTACCATGCTCGATACGGCGCGGCTTCGGCAGCTCCTCAGCGAACGCATCCACGTCAATCCGCGCTCCATCCACGCGCAGGTCGTCGGTGAGCACGGCGACTCCGAAGTCGTGCTGTGGTCGTCGGCCTGCGTCGGTGGTACGCCCATTCGGCAGTGGGAGAACTGGAGCGAGGATGTTGAGGCCGACGTGGCCGACGAAGTACGCCGAGCCGCCTATGAAATCATACGCCGTAAAGGCGCCACGAACCATGCGATCGGACTGGTAACGGCCGACCTTCTGAGATGCATAACGCGCTCCGAGCGCCGCCTGCTCACGGTAACGCGCGTGCAGGACGACGTGCTCGGTTTCGGCGGCGTGGCCCTGTCGCTTCCCGCCGTCGTTTCGAACAGAGGAGCCACGCACGTCGTTAAACCGGAGATGGATGACCGCGAGCATGCCGCCCTGATGCGCTCGGTGGAGGTTTTGCGTTCGGCGTCCGCGTCGATCGAGGGGGTCGCTGTCCATGGCGCTCCGGCTACATCCGACCCGAGTGCGTGAGCGTCGCCGGCGTAAAGAGCGGGATTCCAAGAGCGGGATTCCCCACACTGAATGCCGGTGATCCATTTTGCGGTGCGGACCTCGCCCGTGCGTATGTTCGAAGATGAATTCAGGCCTATCCGCCGCAGGGCGGTCGCTCCGCGTCTGAAGGGCCGGCCACATGATATTGGTGATCGCCATGAATACCCTCGTCGCCAACCGCACAGCGAAAGACATCATGACCCGCGAAGTCATCCCGGCGAAGGTCGACTGGCCGTTACATCGGCTCGCGGAGTTTCTCATCGAAAACGACTTCTCCGGCGTGCCGGTCGTCGACGACGAGGGTGGACTGGTCGGCGTCGTTTCGCTCGTCGATCTCGTCCGACACGACAGCCTCCCAGAGACTGTGCCGTGGTCGCGGACGCTGGCCGACTATTTCCGTCACGACGAATACAAGTTCAACCTGGAGAACCAGTATTCCGAAGACGAACTGGCGACGCTACGTGTGGACGGTGATACGACCGTCACGGTAGGGGACATCATGAGCCGCGACATCTACTCGGTCGAGCCCGAGACGCCCGTTCAGAAAGTGGCGGATCTGATGGTCGGCGGACAGATCCATCGGGTACTCGTCAGCAGCGGCGGTCACGTAAAGGGTGTCGTATCGACGCTCGATCTACTTAAAGTCATTCGCGACGCCTAGCGCATCACATCCATGCCTGCGACCGTTTCTCCCAAAGCACGGAAACAGCGAGGGATCCCGCTCGACGTGTGCCTCGACGTCGCGGGCGTGATGCTTGTGTTCGTTCGGGCTGACGAGCGCGTCGGATTGATGAACCGCCACGGGTGCGAGATCCTTGGCTACACGGAAGAGGAGATATTGGACCGCAACTGGTTCGACTCCTTCCTGCCGCGGCGGGCCCGCGAGGAGGCCCGGCAGGTCTTCCACGAAATTCTCGACGGCAAGCTGGGCGACCACGAACACGTGGAAAACGTGGTGCTGGCCGCGGGCGGCGACGAGCGGCTGATTCGCTGGCACAATGCGATCGTCGAGGACTGCGGGGAGGTGCTCGGCACGCTGAGCTCCGGTTTGGACATCACCGATTACGAGGAGAGCGAGGCGGCGCTCCGGGAAAGCGAGGCCCGTTTTCGAGCGATCCTCGGCACGACGGTCGATGCCATCATCACGGCCGACGAGCAGGGGCGCATCGAATCGTTCAATGCCGCCGCCGAGGCGATGTTCGGCTACCGCAAGTCGCAGGTCATCGGCCGAAATCTCTCCGTGCTGATGCCTCCGCCCTACTCCGAACAGCACGACGACTACATGCGCTCGTACCTGACGACGGGCAAGAAGAAGGTCATCGGCGTGGGGCGCGAGGTAACGGGTCGCAGGAGAAACGGTACCACGTTTCCGCTCGATCTGTCCGTCAGCGAGTTCGTCGTTGGGGGACGACGCACGTTCACCGGCGTGCTTCGCGACATTTCGGATCGACGCATGCTCGAACAGGAAGTGCTGCGCATCAGTGAAGAGGAGCGGGAACGCATCGGTCGCGATCTGCACGACGGTCTGGGATCGCTGCTCTCGGGAACCGCCATGGGCGTGGGGGCGCTCGTGCAGCGCGTGCGACGTGGCGGAGAGGTCGACGCCGACGACCTGGAGAAAATAGCTCAGATGATCGAGGAGGGGCTCCAGCAGGCGCGTGCTCTCTCTCGTGGGCTCAATCCGGTCTGCCTCGAGTCGGAAGGCCTCCTCGCCGCCCTTCGTGAAATGACGGGCAACGTCCGAACGGTCTCCAAGGTGACGTGCACGCTCGACGTCGACGCACCGCTACCGCCGATCGGTCCTTCCGTCGCTACGCAGCTCTACCGCGTCGCGCAGGAGGCCGTCAACAACGCCGTCAAGCACGCGAAGGCGACCCGGATCGCCGTGGAGCTGTCTACCAGCGACGACCAGCTGAAACTGACGGTCCGCGATGATGGCCGGGGGATGTCGGACGTCCGGGAGGCCGGCGGCATGGGCATGCATATCATGCCGTACCGGGCGCGGCTCATTAACGGCCGTTTTAGTGTGGATGGGGCAAACGGCGGGACGACCGTCACCTGTCTCGTGCCGCTGGAGCGGCTCACGGCCTCCGAATAATCAGCTCCGCGAAGCCATGGGAATAAAGCGGAAGATATTCGTCGTCGACGATCACTCGGTGATGCGGTGGGGATACATCGCGCTCCTCAACCAGGAGTCGGACCTCGAAGTCTGCGGAGAAGCGGGCACGGCGCTCGAGGCTCTCGAAAAAGTAGACGACGCCAGGCCCGACCTGACCATCGTGGATATCTCCCTCGATGGCATGAGCGGTATCGAGCTTACCAAGCATCTGCAGACGCAGTACCCCGAGATGCCCATTCTGATCGTCTCGATGCATGAAGAGTCCCTCTACGGTGAGCGGGCCCTCCGCGCCGGTGCGAGAGGGTACATCATGAAGAAGGAGGCGCGCGTGAAAATCGTCGACGCCATCCGGCACCTGCTGCGGGGATCTTTCTACCTGAGCGACGAGATGAGCACCAAGATTCTCCTGCAGTATCAGGGCCGCAAGATGGACGAGGAAGCGTCGTCGATCGACCGGCTCAGCGACAGAGAGCTGGAGGTCTTCGAGCTGTTCGGCAGAGGCTACTCTACGCGCGAGATCGCCGAGGCGCTGCTGATCAGTCCGAAGACGGTCGACTCACACCGCACGCGCATCAAGACCAAGCTCGCCCTTGAAAGTACGCCCGAGCTGCTCCAGCGGGCCGTCCATTGGGTGCAGATGGAAAATATTACGTAGGC
>CAZXHQ010000205.1:0-3847 GCA_964640145.1 uncultured Rhodothermales bacterium
TTCACGACGCGCCGCGCGAAGTCGCGCTGCCAGTTGAGGTGCTCTTCGAGATGGTCGATTCGGTTCTCCACACGCTCCTCGGGCAGGCCCTCGTGGTTGAACAGGTGGATGGTGAGCATCTTCTCGGCGAACTGCCACTTCTGCCGCAGACGCCGGCGCAGCGCCGCCAGCATGCCGTGCTGTGGAGCCAGTAGATACGTGAGGGCGAATACCACGCCCACCATGCCGGCCATCGCTCCGGCGATCGACGCGTCCAGAAGGTGCGCCGTCCAGAATCCCCCCACGGCGGCGATCACGCCTAGAGCGACGCTCAGGAGGATCATGCGCTCGAGACGATCCGTCAGCAAGTAGGCGGCGGACGGCGGACCGATCATCAGCGCGACGACCAGAATGGAGCCGACCGCATCGAAGGCCGCCACGGCCGTGATCGACACCAGCGTCATGAGTCCGTAGTGGATCATCGCCGGCGCGAAACCGAGAGCGGCCGCAAGGCCGGCGTCGAACGTGGCCACCTTCAATTCCTTGTAGAAGGCGGCGATGAAGAAGGCATTGAGGACTCCGACGCCGCCCATCACGAAGAGCGACCTCGGACCCAGGTCCGCTCCCCATGCGGTCAGCCGGTCGAACGGCGCAAAGGCCAGCTCGCCCAGGAGCACGGCGTCCATGTCCAGGTGGATGTCACCGGCATAGCGGGCGATGAGGATGACGCCGATGCTGAACAGAACCGGGAAGACGAGCCCGATCGCAGCGTCCTCCTTCACCAGACGCGTGGACACCAGCAGCTCGACGAGGAAGACGGTAAGCACGCCGGTTCCGGCGGCGGCAGCCACCAGCAAGGGGGAATTGAGGTCGTTCGTAAGGAAGAAACCGATTACGATTCCGGGGAGGATGGCATGACTGATCGCATCGCTCATCATGGCCATCTTCCGCAGCACGAGGAACGAGCCCGGCAGCGCGCAGGCGGCGGCCACGACGGCGGCGACGATCTGTATTTCGATCTGATCGGGCGTCACAGGCGCGCCTCCTCGAGCCTGTGAGCCTTCTCCAGGCCCGTCTCCGTCAGCGCCCAGCGTCCGTCGCCCGTGCGCCGAACGTCCCCCGCGTCCTGCAGGCGGGCGAGCAATCGCTCCGCCGGCACGTCGTGGACGCTCATCACCTCCAGCGCCCCGGCTTCGTGGGGTCGGAACGGATCGTCGTGCTGCATGCCGAGCACGTAGAGATCCAGGAGAGCCGCCTCGAGCTGGAATCGGCCGGCGCTTCGCCGCCTTCGCGCTCCCCGCCAAACGAGACCGCGGTTCGGCGCGAAGAGCAGGGAGACGACCACGATGAGGCCCATGCAGAGCACGATGGTGGGTCCTGTCGGGAGTCCCCCCGTGGTACTGCTGATCACGGCGCCGCTCACGCCGGCGACCGCGCCGAAGCCGGCCGACAGCAGCACCATGGCTCCCAGCCGGTCGGTCCACTGGCGCCCCGCCGCGGCCGGGGCGATGATCATGGCGCTCATGAGGACCACGCCGACGGTCTGGAGTCCGATCACGATGGCGACGACCAGCAGCGTGGTCAAGAGAATGTCGACGGCGCGCATCGGCAGGCCCATCGTCCGCCCAAACTCCGGATCGAACGACAGCAGCTTCAGCTCTTTCCAGAATACGGCCATCGTCACGAGCGCGCCGCCCCCCAGCGCCGCCATGGTGACGACGTCCCGCTCGACCAGGGCCGCCGCCTGGCCGAACAGAAAGGTGTCCAGCCCGGCCTGCGAAGCGGCCGCTCGATGCTGGATGTAGGTCAGCAGCACGAGGCCGATCCCGAAGAAGACCGACAGCATCAGGCCGAGCATGCTGTCATACTTGATGCGCGTCGTTTCGGTGACGGACATGATCAGGAGCGTGGCCAGCCATCCCGCCGCCGCCGCGCCGCCCATCAGCACGAGCGGCGCCTTGCTGCCGGTTAGCAGGAATGCCACGGCGATGCCCGGGAGGGCGGCGTGGGATATGGCGTCGCCGAGCAGACTCTGGCCGCGCAGCACGGCGTACGAGCCGAGTCCGCCGCTGACGATGCCGAGGGTGGCCGATCCCAGCGCCACCATGCGCAGCGTGTAGTCGGTAACCAGCTGCTGGAGAAGCTCCATGTCAGGTCGACGGCGCCTCGGCCGGATCTCGCGCGTCCCTTCGAAGAAATGCGATGCGCCCGCCGTAGGTCAACCGCAGGTTCTCATCCGTGAACACGTCTTCGACGGGTCCGGCGGCGATCCGCCGGACGTTCAGGAGCATCACGTGATCGAAGTATTCGGTGACGGTCTGCAGATCGTGGTGCACGACCACCAGCGTCTTGTCGCGCGCCCGCAGCTCGCGCAGCAGCTCGATGATGGCTCGCTCGGTCGTCGCATCGACTCCCTGGAACGGCTCGTCCATCAAGTAGATTTCCGCATCCTGCACCAGTGCCCGCGCCAGAAAGACGCGCTGTTGCTGTCCGCCGGAAAGCTGGCTGATCTGCCGATCGGCGAACGCCTCCATTCCCACCTTCTCGAGCGCCCGCAGCGCGAGATCTCGCTGCGGCCGGGCCGGGCGCCGAATCCAGCCGAGTCGACCATAGAGTCCCATCATCACGACGTCGAGCACGCTGGTAGGGAAATCCCAGTCGACGCTGCCCCGCTGCGGGACGTAGGCGACGTCCTGCCGCCGTTCCTCGTAGGGCGCCCCGAAGAACCGCACGCGTCCGGCCGCCGGCCGGATGAGGCCCAGCAGCGCCTTGATGAGGGTCGTCTTGCCGGCCCCGTTCGGACCGACGATTGCCATGAGCACGCCGGAGGGTACCGTCAGGTCCAGGTCCCATAGAACGGGTTTGTCCCGATAGGCCACCGTCAGATCACGCACGTCGATAGCCGTTCTCGATCCCATCATTCTACGTCGGCTGGTTCGTAAGGGAAGCGACGATCGTATCGATGTTGGCCCGCATCATGCCGAGGTACGTCCCGGCCGGCGTGCCGGGATCCCCAAGCGCGTCGCCGTAGAGCGTTCCGCCGATCGAGACCTCGAAGCCGCGCGACCGCACGGCCTCGCGAACGGCTTCGATGCCGCGCGGCGAGACGGACGTTTCGATGAAGAGGGCCGGGATGCGCCGGGAGGCCACGAATTCGGCCAGCTGCCGAACGTCCGCCGCGCCGGCTTCAGCGGCCGTGCTGATCCCCTGAAGACCTCGCACCTCGAATCCGTAGGCCCGGCCCAGGTAGCCGAAGGCGTCATGGGACGTCACGATGACCCGCATGTCATCCGGGATCTCGCTCGTCCGCTCGCGCACGTAGGCGTCGACCGCTTCCATCTCGTCGAGATAGCTCTCGAGCCGCCTGTGAACCTCGTCCGCATGCGTGGTGTCCATCTCCGCGAGCACTTCCGCCGTCCGCCGCGCGACCTGCTGCCACAGGCTGACGTCGAACCAGACGTGGGGATCGTAGTTGCCGGTGAACTGCTCCGACTCGATAAGCCTCTCCCTGGGCACGCTCTCCTCCGCCACGGCCACCGTCGGAATGCCGCGGCGGGTCATCTGTTCGAAAACATCCGTCATCTTGCCTTCCAGATGCAGGCCGTTGTAGAGGATCACGTCGGCACCCGCCATTCGGCTCACGTCGCCGGCGCTGGCCTTATAGAGGTGCGGGTCCACGCCCGGTCCCATCAGGCCGGTGACCTCGACGTCACCGCCGCCCAGCTGGGCGGCCAGGTCCGCCAGCATGCTCGTCGTCGTCACGACGTTGAGACGCTCGGCGTCGCCTCCGCCGTCGGATCGATCGCATCCTGCAACGAGCACGGCCATGATCAAACAGACGAGTAGGTGGTACCGCATAGGCAGTCGT
>CAZXHQ010000205.1:3947-6681 GCA_964640145.1 uncultured Rhodothermales bacterium
CGCGATTTCGAATCGGACGTGATCGAGGCGAGCCGAACCACACCGGTCCTCGTCGACTTTTGGGCGCCCTGGTGCGGTCCCTGCCGGGTGCTCGGTCCGGTCCTCGAGCGTCTCGCTGCCGAGGCGGACGGCCAATGGGAGCTGGTCAAGGTGAATACCGACGAGCACGCGGAGGTGTCCTCCGCGTACGGCATCCGCGGCATTCCCGCCGTGAAGTTGTTCGTAGACGGCGAGGTCGCCGACGAGTTCACCGGCGCCTTGCCCGAATACGCCGTGAAGCAGTGGCTGGAAAAGGCGCTTCCGTCCGAGATCGAACAGCAAATCGACCGGGCGGAGGAGGCCCTCGCCGGGGGCCGCGCCGACGAGGCGATGAAGCTGCTGGAGGGCGTTCTCGAGCAGGAGCCCGGCAATCCCAAGGCGGGCGTGCTGCTCGGGCAGCTCATCGTGTTCGACGATCCGCAGCGCGCCGGCGAGCTGGTCTCCGGATCCTCCTTTGCCGGGCCCGGCTACATCCAGATCGAAGAGGCCGTCGCGACGGTTGCGCGTCTCTTCGAGATCGACCCCGGCGATCTTCCCGGCGGCGATGCGAAAGGAGCCTACGCCGACGGCATTGCGGCGCTGAGGCGGCGCGACTTCGAGACGGCGCTGGAGCGGTTCATCGACGTCATCCAGAAGGACCGGTATTACGACGACGACGGGGCGCGCAAGGCGTGCGTGGCGATCTTCACGCTGCTCGGCATCGACCATCCAGCCGTCAAGAAGTACCGGCGCCGGTTCGATATGGCGCTGTATTGAGGGCGGGCGCATCCGCTCGGAGCCGGCTCGACGCGCTTGACCCGTAGGTGCGCGATCGGCTCGCGCGGCTGGGACGACTGCAGCGGCCCCGCTTATGCGGTCTGTCCGCCGCACGAGCTGCCGGCGCCGGCCGTGCATCCATAACAGTGGCGCTCGGTGCGCACGACGTGCCGCCGCCAGGCCGCCAGGTCGAAGTCCTCGACGTGCGGCCGCCGGCCGTCCGGCAACTCCATCCTCATTTCGAGCTGCTGATTGAAGTCGCAGTCGTACAGGTAGCCGTCCCACGACACCGAGATCGTGTTGCGGCACATCAGTCCGTCGATGGTAGCCGGATTGAAGGCGTTCACCAGACGTTCGAGATACTCCTCGACGAGTCCTTTCTCCTGCAGCCACTCCAGATAACGCGACATGGGCATGTTGTTGAGCGCGATGAGGCGATCGAACGTAACACCGTGATGGCGCGCCAGCGCCTCTTTCCACTCCCGTTCGAGCGAGGCCTGACTGCCGGCCAGGAAAGCGCCGACCGGATTCGTGACGAGCGTCAGCCGCAGCTCCGGATGTCCGCGTCCGTATCCCACGTCATTGAGCTTCCGCAAAGCGTCGATGCTTTTCGCATACGTACCGCGGCCGCGCTGCGCATCCGTGCCGAGCTTGCGATAGTGAGGCAGCGAGCAGACGACTTCGACGCCGCGCTGGGCCAACCACCGGGGAAGGCCTTCGAATCGTTTCGTGGTGAGAATGGTGAGGTTGCAGCGGTCGATGACGTGCTTGCCGCGCTGGACGCAGGCATCGACGAGGTACTTGAAATGCGGATTCAGCTCCGGCGCGCCTCCGGTAAGATCGACGGTATGCGCACCGGAGGCGTCGACCGCCCGGATACACGCCTCGACGGTGCGGCGATCCATGTTTTCGTCCGTGCGGTCCGGTCCGGAGTCGACGTGGCAGTGCCGGCAGGTCATGTTGCACAGCTTGCCGACGTTGATCTGGAAGATCTCGAGCTCGGCCGGCGTGAGGGGTGCGCGGCCGGACGCCTCCAGATCCTCCTCGAAGACGCCCGTGCTCGTGGGTCCGCCCGCTACCTCCAGCTCGTTCAGCACCCGAAGCTGCTCTTCGGGGTCGGCGAGCGGGACGCGGCGATGGCGCATGCTCGTCGTCGTGCGCGGGCCCTCGACGTCGAGGATGCTCCCGCCGCCGGGCGCCGTCTTGAGCGGGATGAATTCGGTCTGGTACTCCATATGGGAAACGGAAACGTGCAGGAGATCACGAACGGGCGCTCACATCATCTTCTTCTCGACCTGCTCGAGCATCTGGATGCCGTGAACGAGCGAGGCGCCGCCTCGAATGGCCGTCGCCACGTGCACGGCCTCGGTCATCTGCTCGAGGTCCGACCCTTTCTCCAGGCAATCGTCCGTATACGCATCGATGCAGTAGGGACACTGGACGGTGTGCGCCACCGCCAGAGCGATGAGCGACTTCTCGCGCGCGGTCAGCGCCCCGTCTTCGAACACCTTTCCATAGTACGAAAAGAAGAGATCGGCCAGCTGCTCGTTCCCTTCGGCGATGTCCCCGAAGCGCGGAAGCTGATGCGGCTTATAGTATGTTTCGTTCATGTAGGGATGGTTTTCCGGTTCGCTTCACTGTCGATATGTTGAGGTACGAGCCGGCAGCGTTACAGCATTCGCGCGCCTCGCCCATCCCTATCTACGCGTCAGTCGACCGCCGGATCACGTGGTCTCGACCTTTCGCCCCCGGACCGTCACGCTCAGCAGCCCCCCTCCCCCGGCCCGAAAGGCGTCGACATCCTGCTGCGAGGCGGCATCGCGGAGCACCTCGTCCGGGACGTCGATCTCTTTCGTGCGGACCACTTCGACGTCGACGAAGCCCGCCTTCCGGAGCAGATCCAGATAGTCCTCTTCGGGGATGGCCCCCGCGATGCAGC